>JALVAD010000199.1 GCA_027011385.1 Saprospiraceae bacterium
ATCCAAATCAATATTATTTAAACTATTATTTAATGTATTTTTATAAGCGCAATTGCCTTGCAAATTATATATTTTCAATAGTGTTTTTGCATTATCCTCCATCCGGACTGTCAATTCTGCATCCGCACCAATAATCGTAGGGAAAATATCGCAATCCAATTTCTGTATATCATTAACCGCATTGTAACTTGTTCCGAAATAATCGATTTTTTGCGTTTTCAAGATATGGTCACATTCGATAGAAATATAGGGGTCTTCACATCCGGCAGATATATGGAAAGTACGGCTTTCACCCGGAGCTAACCCTTTCAATGAATTTCGTGACCTTACAAAATTAATAGCGGGAAATGCATCATAATAGATAGCTGCAATACCAACATTTTTCACTACTATAATAGATGAATCAGTCTTTGTTTTAAGAGAGATAATTTGAAATTTGTAGCCACTTGAAAGACTTGCTTGTTTTATTCTATCCATCGGTTGATACAAAGGTTGATCATTGCCTATCATATAAGAAATCTGAAATTGTTTTGCAGATTCTTCATAAGAAATTCCGTGAGCACCATCAGGCAAATCCAATACGTGACGCTGATCATAGTCGGTATAATAGCTAAATTCACCACCGGCAGGAGAAGTAACGTATCGTGTCTCTCCAAAAAATTTCCAATTCAATGCATTCTCATAAGGATGTTCTTCTGCCATAAAAGAATCGTCGAAATTACCGAATTTAATATCCAACAACTCAGGTTTTTCCTCAAATGATGTATACTTGCTATCCGCAGCATCTATGGATATAGACCAAGGAATTTCGTGAAAAGAAGAATCGAGTTTATAGAAAAATGTTTCTTGAAATTCTTTGCTTGGAAATGTTTTTCCCAACACAAAAGGACCATCGTAAATATGATACTCCGCCCATAAGCCAAAACCAACTTGTACAAATACCAATCTGGGATCATTATCATATCTTTCGGCAAATTTTTCATAAAACTCTAATGTGAATCTTTGCAATTCCTTGTTTGTCCAATCGGGAAACCAGGTTGTTTCTCCTTCCGATTTACCTTTAGTCTCTTTATAATCCGGCAATTGTTTTATATAGTCGGGTACAGATGTCTTGTAACCGACATAGGTGTATCTGAATCTCAAGATAGCTTGATGATTTCTTGAAGCTACATCTTCTAATAAATCGTCAACCACTTTCCAATCATATACTCCTTTTTCTTTTACAACTTTATTGAATAACATATACGAATATTCAAGAGAAATAGCATCGGTATTGGTTCTATCTCCTCTCCAAAACACAATACCTGTCATCGGTTGGACATCTGTAATTGTAGATTCAATTTCGATGTTTTTAAAATCGTCTTGCCCCAATGCAAATGTAATCGCAATGAATATAAATGATATTAACAATTTTGTTTTCATAAAAAAATTTATGTTATTTTTATTCTTCTTCTTGTGTCGCTAGGATGAACATTGATAAAAGAGCAATGACCATTCCTATAACGATAATTTTATGTGGAAAAGTTTTGTACAAAATCAAGGATAAAATAATTGTTATTACAGGAGCTACTGCATTAGTCAACGGACTTACAATAATCGCTTTACCGTATCTGAATGCATAAACTATCGTTAAAGCTCCAATAGAATTTAATAATTGTACACCAAAAGCCATATACAGCCCTTTGGCACCATAATTTATTTCTTGGCTAAAATCCGTCATAAAATACGCAATTGGAGCTAGAAGCAATCCTGTAATTGTCATATAGAAAAATATACTTTCTGCTTTCATTGTTTGATTTGCGAAACGCATAAAATACGCTTGAATACCCCATGCAAAAAATACAACAAGGGCGTATATCAACCAAGCATAACCGTGTGAATTTCCATCAGGATCTTGGTATGATAAAAATGGAATTGCTATCAATGCCAAAGCAATACCCACCCATCCCATTTTTGATGCTTTCTCTTTCAATAAAACTACCGATAATAGTATCGTCACAACAGGTGATAAAGAGATTATAGGGAATATCAAATACGCAGGACCATTTACAATAGCACCTGTAAATAATGCCAATTGCCCTCCGGCACCTAGAAAACCTATTAAGGCACCAAACATAATTGATTTAGGATCTTTCTCAAGTTTCCAATCTATTATCTTCAAAGCAATTACTGCCGGTATTATCATAGTAAATGCCCAAACAACATATATCAAAGTTCCTGGAAAACCCGCAATAGCGGATAGTTCAGTAAGCGCACCCCAAATCCCCCAAAATATAGTGGTGACTAAAGCGTATAATAACCAAAGCTTTTTATTCATAATAAGGATTTTTTGAAAATAATCCAAAAGGGAAGAAAGAAATAATTCTTCCTTACCCTTTTAGATAAACACACTAAAAACTCTACTTTACAATTTGATAAATCTATTTCATATCTATAACAATACCATCTACTTCAGGATTTTCTTCTGAACCTTTATCAGGCATCCAACCGATCTCATCCCAATCTTGATTGCTAGTCCAAGCAACAATTTTAATCTTTTCAACATCTTTTAATGCTTCAACTTTAGTTCTG
The DNA here is from genome assembly GCA_027011385.1 of Saprospiraceae bacterium. Taxonomy (GTDB): domain Bacteria; phylum Bacteroidota; class Bacteroidia; order Chitinophagales; family Saprospiraceae; genus JADJGA01. The sequence continues at coordinate 2,572 of JALVAD010000199.1, forward strand.
GATACAGCAAATTCAATCTCTACAATATTTCCGGTTGCCTTATATGTACCATCTATTTGGGCGTCGGCTGTATTTCCTTCATCGTAAACCCAGATATCATCCCATTCAGTACCGTTTTCAGGATGATATGTTGCAAAATCCAACCAATACTCGTCAGCATTCTCTTTATTAGCTGAAAAACTATTTTCAATAAGTAATTCGCCTCCTCCAAATTTTGTCCACAATCCGTAAGTATATCCGGTTGTGGCATCAGGATCAATGTCCACCAACATATCAAAAATAGATGCATCGGTATAATCTTTTTCTTGTTTGATGTAGAAATAAATGTTGTCACTATCAAAATCATACTTAAATGATTTTATAGACCCTGCATTATCACCAATGGTAAATGCATCGCTTATTCCACTCCAATCATCAAATGAATCATCATCGAGTTTTACCGGAGTACTCTTGTCAACTTTTATCTTAGTTGTGACAGGATGAGTACCACCTTGTTCGTCTTTCACTGTCAATGCAACCGTATATTCTCCTTTAGTTGCATAAGTGTGTACAGGATTTTTTTCAGTAGATGTCTCTCCATCTCCAAAATCCCAAGCATAAGTCACAGTACCTGACACTGTAGAAGTATTAGTAAAAGTAACTTTATACCCATCTACTTCATAGGTAAATAACGCTTCTCCTGTGATTGGATCAGGTTCGTCTTTTCCACAAGATGTGATGATAAATACACCTAATAATAGTGTGAATAGCGCTAAAATAATTTTGTTAAGTTTCATAGTTTTAATATTTAATGTTTATAAAATAATCAGTTTAATAGTCTTCTTTTTTTGTTTTTGGGAAATAACTACATAGTAAATTCCCGTTTTTAAATTTTCTCTTTCAATTTTGATATTTTTATTTTCATTCAAAAATCCTGAATAAATATTTCTTAGCAAATGCATACCGGAATCAAACAATTTAATACTGTACTTACTGTCAAAACCGGTTTTTATTTTCAATAAGCTTTTATCCTGCATCGGATTTGGATACAATGAACAGTCCACATCCAAAAATTGGTTATCTACATCTGATGTCCCCAGATGTATTCTCAGAGTATCCGTATAATCGGATTTAACGATATCCGAAAACCCAAACATCCTGTAAAAATATACTTTTGAACTGTCCAAATCTTTGTCTAAATAATAACTTTGAGATCTACTTAATTCTTTTAATAATTCAAAATGCTCCATATTTCCCTCAGATCTTTCGATTGAGTAGCCATCAACATTTGAATCCAATTTCCAACTTATTTTTACTTTAGAATATGGGGTTACAACCGATGGAGTAATCCTAAATCTTTCAGGTCTGTTGATTGCCTTATTTTTAAGATAATAGACTTTTTTGTTATTGCAAACTTCGTAATTATTTATATATAGAGATAATTCTAATCCTGAAATATTTTCAAAATCAACATCTGACATCAATACTTTGCCTTCAATAAAATCAACAGTATTATCAGTATTCAAAGTCTTGATAAAATCATCATTTTCATTAAAAAGACTATCATTGGAAATCCGGAATGTAGTACTATCATCCAAATATAAACTGATATTGTAGCTATTGATATTCTGTCCCTCAATACTGAAATACAGATTGTTTTTATCATTGGATAGTTTCAAAGTATTCAGATCGGTTTCATAGTTTGTTATGACCGGAGGAACACAGTTCCAATCGGTTTTCTCTCCATCAATTTCTATATTCAAAAACTGTCTTTTATCGGGATTTATCCTATTTATTTGCGCGGAGGTCAATTGGGAATATTTGTCTCCTGCAACGAATTGAGTCTTGTAATAGTAAGTAGTATTATCGTTAAGATTTCTATCAATATAATTGATTTCATCAGCGTTTTTTACTGCAATTGTAGTAAAAATCTCATTGTCGGTTGAACGCAAAACTTTTGTCACTTGATTTTCGGCATCACAATCTACTGTCCAATATATAATATTATTGTCATTGTATTGGCTTATTCCCATCGCCTTTGGTCCATAAAAATCAGGATTAATAGTTCCCTCTTTAATAAAATAATCAGTTCCCTGATATTTCGGTAGAATATTGGTATCTGTAACTCTGATTATATGATTTAAGCTGTTTTCACCGTATTTTTCAGCCCAAACATCTTCATTAGCAAATCTTATTTTATAGTTATTATCAAATATCAATGTAGTTCGTTTATCTTTTAAGCTAAGGAACATTTCAAACTCTCCTGCTTCTATATCATTGGGCAAACCGGCAGTGATATTAATGGATTTGACCTGTCCTATTTCCCATTTTCTTATATCATCATCAACCGTTAATTTATATGTATTATTTTTTGTAGTATCTCTTAAGACAATTTGGAGAATATATTCATTAGTTGGATTAGCCCAACCTTCATTTTTTATATTTAGTATAAAATCGACTTGACTGCCGGGCTCTCCGTTTTTCTGCAAATTGGCATTTTGTAAGGTGTATCTATATCCCAATCTATTTTGTATTTCATCAAAACAGCCTTCATTTCTCCATTGGGACAAAACCCCTTGATGATAGTCCAGATTGAGAAAAGACCAATGAAGTCTTTCCACTTCTTTCAATGTATTATTACAATTGGAGAATGTACTTTTGCTACAAGTCTCCCCGCCTACAATTGTATATTTTGTATTTATTTCCAAAAAGTTTTTTTCTTTAACAATGTCTTGATATGTTCCCCAATCGTCATATCCCGCAACAAAACAATCATTATGAAAAGCCAATCTTGATTTTTTTGAACCGTCAAAAGCTTTTTCTTTTACTATAGCTATAAATTCTTCTTCTTGCTGCATTTGCCTGATAAAAGTGGGTGTCCTTAGCTGAACCATCCTGTCTTTTGGTAGTACGTTCAGTAATTTATCAACAACAGCACGCCTATCTTCCCAGTTCTTTTCAGTAATATTACCGGGAGATTGAGAAAAATAATCCGTGTAATACCACTCACCCCAAGTCCCTATAAAACCGGCCTGAAGTGTCAATATAACATCACTATTTTTTTCCAATATATTTTTAAGTTGACCAATATGCATCAATACTATTTCAGGTCTGGCATCTCCATAAGGAGTAGTCAATGTTTCGGTATAAGCAAATCTTACTATTATCTTGAAACCTGCATTTCTAATATTGTCAAAATCCTTTTGTATATCTCTAAGGAAATCAGCTGAAATAGGTTTGTTTTTAAAATCTTTTAAAATGTAGTTTTTTAATATCAATCTTACTCCTGATTTTTTGTAATCCAACAGATTCTCTTCAGAAAATCTATTGACCTGATGATAAAAACCTCTTTCAGGATTAGCGATATTATCATTTGAAATCACATAATCTATTTGCTCAAAAGTCTGTGCATTTAAGCCTGAACAAAATGCAATAACAAATGATAATATCATACTAATCTTAATCATAATTTTTTTATTTCATATTAAGAATAAAACCATCTGCCGGATTTTCATCATCTACGTTTTTATCAGGGGCAAAACCAATTTCAGCCCAATCAGTACCAGCTAAATAAATACCAAATTTGACTTTATCATTATTCAAACCCGGAATTTTAGCTCTATCAAAACCTAATTCATAAGAGACTGTGCCATTATCTTCAAAAGCTCCACCTATAATGAAAAAATTATCAATTTGAACAGGATCCCAGCCCCATCCGTGATTTGCTCCTATGTGCTTAAAAATACCTAAAGAAGAGTTTTCTCCTAATCCAACTTGGCCTTGCCATAAATATTCTCCCCCTAATAAAGGCCATATCCAAGTACCAAAACCTGTAGTATCAACATCAGTATCCACAAGGGCATTGAATATTGTACTATCAGCAAGAACACCTTCAAATTTAACCAACATATATACATAATCAGCATCATAATCAAATTTAACTTGCTTGATTACTCCTGAATTATCACCTAGAGGGATTACAAATTCAGATTCTGTCACGGCATCCCAATCTGAAATAGTATTGTCTTCTAGACTTACTCTTGCTTTTCTGTCAACCGCGATTTTTGTAGTTACAGGATGTGTTCCACCTTGCTCGTCTTTTACTGTCAAAGATACTGTATATTCACCTTTTGAGGCATAAGTATGAACGGGATCTTTTTCTGTTGATGTTTCACTATCACCAAAATCCCAAGCATAAGTTACCGTTCCGGATACTGTAGAAGTATTTGTAAAAGTTACTGTCAAGCCATCAGCAACATAAGTAAACAATGCTTCTCCTGTAACCGGTGGTGGTGTATCATCACCACAAGAACTTATAAAAAACCCTAGAGTGAAAATTGCGAATAATAAAATAAAAGTTTTTTTCATAATTGTAAAGTTTAAAGATTTATAATAAATTAATTTTGTATGCATTGACTATTGGCAATCATCTCGTCAATAGGTATAAAATACAATTTTGCAGGATCGTCCCATTTGATTACCAAATTATCATATCCCGATGGCTTTTTGGATAAATCAATATCCCCGATTGTCAATCCCTTGATGTGATATCCCCAATATGTTCTGTCAACATCCATTTTATTTCTTGTCAAGTCAAAATACCTGTGACCTTCAAAGGCCAATTCCGCTCTTCTCTCATCTAATACGACACCTAAAATCGTCTTGCCGTTGGGTACTGAATTGATTAAATGCTCGCTTAATCCCCTATTTTCTCTTATAATATTAACGTTTGCCAATGCCTCTGATTCGTTAGCTAAATGGGCATAAGCCTCTGCTTTATTTAAATACATTTCTGCTAATCTGAACATTACCGGTGAACTCAAATTAGGGTCTCCATCCTGAAAACTAAATTTAGTGATAAAGAACATTTCCAAACCGTTTTTCTTTTGGACTACACCCGGCTCTTTGAATACTGTATCAATATATGTAGCTCTAACATCTCCCGGATATTTATGGAGCAAATCCATATAATCATAAGTTGCAAACTCCTCTCCCCAACCGGAATTGCCATCACTGTACATCATTGAAGCTATAGAACCGAATTTACCCCTATTGTCAGACGGAGTAAATGCAATCGCCCAAATAGTTTCTCCTCTAGATAAAGCATTTGCAAAATATGATGGATATGACTCACCAGTCTCCAGAGTAAATCTACCTGAATCAATAACTTTATCAGCATACTCTATGGATTTGTTATAGTCTTCCATATATAGATATACTCTTGACAACAATGCCCAAGCAGCTTCTTTTGACGCAAATTCTTTACCTCTTGGTTTATTCATCAGATCAGCAGATTGAAGTGCATCTTGCAGTAGTTGGTCATATGTTTCCTGTACAGTAGCCCTTGCTTTTTCTGCAGGTTCAGATGTACTTGTTCTAAGTATTATACCCAAATTTGAATTTGGGTCTCCTTGATTGTATGGAAACGCATAAAATTTTACAAGATTAAACTCCACAAATGCTCTAAGAAAATAATTTTCTCCAAGTAACTGTTTTTCCTCATCAGTCAAATCTCCTTTTGATTCCAAATATTGGATTACCGTATTAGCTCCATTGATTATTTTGTAGGATATATACCAAAAGAATCTTGAATTTGATTGATTGGGAGAATGTGTATAAGTAAAACTATAATACAAAGGATCTTCTGTCTTTTGTCCACAAACAATATCATCCGCAGCAAAATCTGACATTTGAAAATATTGTCTCAAATAGCAATTATTATCGTCAACAATTCCATTGAACTCAGCACCATCTTTCAACAATGCATAATTACCATTAGTAACATTCAAGATACCATCTGAAGAATTGGATATTGAACCGGTGGTCAATTGATCCTCAGGAAAAATATCCATATCACCACAGGATTGAAAAATAAAACCAGCGATTAAGATTGCAAAAATGTATTTTATATTTTTCATTGTTTAAAATTTTAAGTTTAGATTAAACAAAAATTGTTTGTTATTGGGATATTTAAAATCAGAAACTCCCGGCATTGACCACGCCTGTTGCTTCAAGGTGACCTCGGGATCTTGCCCCCAAAATTGGGTATATGTATAGAGATTATTTGCACTAAAGCCAACGGATAAATCCTCAATATTCAGGCTTTTTATCCATCTTTTGGGCAAACTGTAACTTAAATTCAATGTTCGTAATTTTATAAAACTTCCGTTCTCTAAGTATCTTGATGAAGGCTCTTTGGACAATGCATTGTTTTGCATACTCGGATGAGTAGCTTTATCGCCAGGTTTTTCCCATCTGGACCAATCGCTTTTTGGTTTCATATTGTTGTAATATGGTTCGTGTCCGTCATTGTCCATAAATACTCTTGTAAAATTGTATATATCATTTCCACTTTGGAATGCAAGATTAACAAAAAGTGTAATGTTTTTGTATTGAAATGTTGAGCTGAATCCACCTGTAAAATCAGGTAATGCTTTACCAACTTCTTGTGGTTCTGCTTCTGAATAATTAGATGTAGGAGTCCTACTAGTAATATTACCTGCTTCATCCCTCTCGATTTTTTCCCAAAGAGGACCTCCTGTCTGCGGATCTACACCAAGCCATTTTGGTAAAACGAATGTATAGATCTCATTTCCATTTCTATAAATCTGCGATACACCTCCGATAGTAGTATAAAATGGTTTTGCAATTCCTGCTAATTTGTTTTTGTTTTTCGCAAAAGTGAAATCCGTAGTCCAAGAAAAACTCTTTGTCTTGATATTAACAGTGGATAATCCTAATTCTATCCCTTTATTATTGACAGAACCTGAATTTTCCCATCTGTATTCAAATCCTTGTGAAAGCGGTTGAGATACCAAAACCAATAAATCTTTTGTATCATTATTATATAAATCTACAGTCATTTTTATTCTGTCCTTGTACAAGCCCAAATCAAAACCTACATTATACTGATATGTTTTTTCCCAAGTCAAATCAGGATTTGCCAACTGGTAAGGTGTTGCAGCCGGATGACTATTGTATTGTGTATTTAATGAATATAAGCCTAAGAATCTGCTTGCACCGATATCAGGGTCTCCCGTAATACCAAAACTAGCTCTTAATTTAAGCATATTTATAGCATTTGCCGAATTCATAAAAGGCATTTTACTGAGCAACCAAGAAGCGGAAATGCTTGGAAAATGCGCTGTCCTATGTCCTGAAGGGAAATTTGAAGTTTGGTCTATCCTATAAGATGCTGTCAGAAAATATATATGGTTGAAATTGTAATTAACCTGCGAAATCAATGAACGGAATAATTCTCTATCGTGAGATCCCCCTATTTTAAACTCTGATGAAGCAACAGTAGGAACACTAAATCCTTCAGGTAATCCTTTTCCTTCCAAATCCATATACTCGGAGTATCCATTATCCAATTCTACTCCAAATAATCCATCAAGTGAATGAGAACCGAAATTTTTATCAAAATGCATTAAATTTGTGCTTATCGCTCCATACCACATACTTTGGTTCTCGCTAACATAACCTTTGCCGTGATATGTGCCGGCTGCAAGTGGAGAAACGAATCTATGCCCTTTGTCAGTTCCAAAACTCAATCTATTGGAAGAAGAGAATGACAGCCAATCCAGAATATTCAAATTAAAGACCATATCGTAATCAACCCCTACTCCTTTGTAACTATAATCAGAATTATCTATACTGTGAAGTGGGTTGATATGATCTCTAGACCACCATTTCTTATTTTTTCCATCGACATATTTCGGTGTTCCATCTTCATTATATGGATTATCCCAAGGAACTCCCAGATAAGAATAATACATATCCAAGTAATCATAACTCGAACCTTTTGAACCGCTGATGTTGATATTGTTTTTAATACTTACTCGCTTGTTCAATTGGAGATTAGTATTTGCCCTAAGGTTAATTTTATCAAATCCTGTGGTTCTGTAAGTACCTTTTTCGTTGTAATATGTACCACTAAAATAATATCCAAACTTATTTGTTCTTCCACTTGTAGATAAATAGTATTTTTGAATAGGAGCCGGTTTGAATACTTCCCCTACCCAATTGTAATCCTTTTGTAATAAATCCTGCGGATAGTCTTTGTAAAATTTGATCTTATCGATTTGATGTGTCTCATAATCCCTGTATAATTCAGCGCTAAAGTCATTAAAAAATTCAGAACTATTCATCATTTTTACATTCCCGTGATCTGCGATATTGTAGCCGTAACTTGATTTAAATTCAAATTTTGTCTTTTGACTTTTTGCTTTTTTTGTTGTGACTACTATAACTCCCTTGTTAGCTCTGGCACCGTACATTCCGGTAGCTCCGGCATCTTTCAATACCGTAATACTTTCGACATCACTTGGATCAAATGAGCCACCAATTATACCATCTACTACATACAGAGGCTCAGCATTACCAGGCTTTATCGTAGAAACGCCCCTGATTCTTATCTCTGCACCGCTACCGGGTTCACCTGAACTATTAACTACTTGGACACCTGATACTTTGCCTTGCAAAAGTGTTGCCACATCATTAGCAGGAGCATCGTTGAGCTTGCGTTCATTCAAAACAGATACGGCACTTGATATTTCTGTCCTCGCTTTTTTGCTATATCCCAAGACAATAACATCTTTCATTAAAACAGCTCCTATTGTCATTTGGATTACCAAAGGAGAACTGTTTTCAATTGTAACATTAAGCGGTTTATACCCGATATATTTGAATACCAAAACATCCCCCTTTTTAGCATTTATACTAAAGTTACCTTTGGCATCTGTGATAGTACCGACGCTTGTACCATCTTTGAGGATACTTACACCGATCATCGGTTCTTCATTTTCATCGACAACCGTTCCTGTTATCTGGCTATATCCTTGAAAAGCCAAAAACATAATAAGTAATAAAGTTAGTGTCTTTTTCATAATTGAAAATTTTATTTATTATTTACCATTCTTAATTTCCCTACGACCAAATCCTTTACTGCATTTGTTGCAGGAGGAAACACTTTACGAAGATCTATTTCATCAGTATCACTAAGCAATTTTTTTAATGTTTGCATAAAGATATTTTTTATCTCTGTTGCTACATTTACCTTGCAAATCCCGTTTTTTATCGCTTTTCTTACATCATCTACCGGTACCCCCGAACCTCCGTGCAAAACCAATGGTATCTTTACCGCTTCTTTTATTTCCTTCAATCTATCAAAATCCAATTTCGGTTTTTCTTTATAAAAACCGTGAGCAGTTCCTATCGCTACGGCTAATGCATCCACTCCTGTTTCCTGAACAAATAATAGAGCATCTTCAGCTGAGGTATACGAAACTTTATCTTTTGCTTGTCCCAATTTTGCAATATAACCAAGCTCTGCTTCTACATTTGCTCCATACTTTTCAGCTAATGCAACTACTTTTTTTGTATTGTCAATATTTTGTTCCAAAGGCAATTCGCTCCCATCGTACATTACAGAATCAAATCCGGCATCCAAACAAGCTTTAACCAAATCTATATTAGGACCGTGATCCAAATGAATCCATCCTTCCACACCAAAGTATTTGAGTCCGGTTTTTGCCATTGATACAGCATTTTCTAAACCCAAATAGTCGATTGAACTTTTTGTCATCTGCAAAATAATGCTACTATTTTGATCTTTTGCAGCTAACAAAACCCCTTTCAATGTTTCAAAATTGTAAAAGTTTGTCGCCAGCAAAGCTTTATTCGCATTGTTTATCTCTTCAAATTTGTTCTTCATCATCAAATATCTAAATCGTAATTAAACTTGTTTTTTGCCAATTGCTTAACCTTTTCTTTATCTTCAAATGCTGTTGTTCCTCCCGAAGCAGTTGTATTGATAGCTCCGGTAATAGCTCCATCTTCCAAACATTTTGTTATTTCCTTTCCTTTAATAAATGCATTGATGAATCCTGAATTGAAACTATCTCCTGCACCTATAGCATCTACCACATCATTATTGAGAAATGCAGGAACATCAATTCTTTTGTTTTTGCTGAATAAACTAACACCCTTTGTTCCTTGTTTCACAACTATATTATTACTAAAAGCTATGATTTTATTTATTCCTTCTTCTATCGAAACAGTATTTGTCATTGCCATCAATTCCGATTCATTTGGTAAGAAAATATCCACATAAGGCAAAAGTTCTTCCATATTCACATTCCACTTTTCTGATGGATCCCATTGGGGATCAAGCGAAGTTGTCATTCCCAAAGACTTTGCTCGTTGAAACAAAACTTGAATATCCGGCAATAGCCCCTCCTGCAAAAAAATGGAACTCACGTGCAAATGTCTTGCTTCAGCCAATTTATCATCGGTAATATCTACCACTTTTAGCTCACTCATAGCTCCGGGATAAGTTACCATTGCCCTATCATCTCCATAGCTCATAGCTACGGTTATACCGGTATAATTATCAGGAGTACTTATCAAATTGGATATATCAACACCTGATTTTTGAAGAGAAGTAACAACCAAATCTCCAAAGTTATCATTTCCTATTTTTCCAATAAATGAGACATTGGTTCCCAAAACACTCAAATTGCTTGCAAAAATAGCAGAACTACTTCCTAAAGTAAGGGTCATATTGCGCGAAAATACTTCTTTACCTATCTCAATATCACCTTCAATATTATTCAATATCAAATCTACATTTAATTCTCCTACTATTACAACATCATACTTTTTCGTACTCATAGTACCGATATTTATATTAATTCATTATTCAAATTTACCAAATTAAATTTATGGAAGTATTTATCCATTGATCTTTCGATATGCGACAACAGAATTGCTTCTGCTTTTATACCCCAACTTTCAACATTTTCATACAAGAACTTTCTGGCTACCAATACATCTTCATTTTGCCAGATATACCTGCATCCTGTTTTCACCAACCAAAGTTGTCTTTCAGGGGTATTAGCGTAAAAATCATTGGGATTCTCATCCTTGCCCAACCATTTTTGCCAACGATTGGAATCGATTACTGCTTTCCAAAGAACAGCTGCAATGTCAGAAACCTTCGCTAATTTACCCTCTTCGAACAATGTTTTTTCTATACTCGCTAACTCCATTAAACCATCATATTCATTCTCCGTAAACTCAGGTCCGACATTTGCAGCTCCCATTCCCGACAAAGGATAATCCTCCGGATTTTCAACATTGTCGGAATAATGTCCTTTGATTACGCTTCCATATTTTTTACTTACTTCTGTCAATTTCTCAGCAACTTCCGGGTCAAACAAGGTAGTATGCAAGTCAGTTCCCACCTTCCCCACAACAAAACAAGGCCAAACATCTTCTAAGCCTTTTTCAGCTAATCCTTGTTTTAGCAATACGAAAAAGCGATTAAATACTTCCATATCTGCTAATCCTCCGTGAACTTCTTCTGTTCCTACTTCATAAGCAATTGGATTTATCCCTTTACTTTTGCGATATTGCTCTACGTGATAAATCAAATCCACAGTTCGCTTGGCGACAACATCAATACTTATTATCTCATCTTCTGCTAAAAAGATATCAACTGTTGGATCGACGTGAATCATATCGTATCCAGCATCGACAGAAGCTTCAAATGATTTTTTCACCCAATCAACAGCTTTCTCATAAGACCAATTTTCTTTTTTTTGAATATCTTTTAGCCAAGGACCACCGTGATCTACTGCAACTATTACAGGACCAGTAAAATTGATTCTTCTAGCTTCTAATTTTATTGTATTGACAAACTCTTTTTGATTCATACCGGTATATCCACGATCTAAATCCACCTGATTTAGTGTCGCAGCAAATTTTATCGGAGCATTATTTCGCTTTGCGGAATTTAATGAAGCTCTGATAACTGAAATCGAATTGGGGCAGGCAGCAAAAAGAGTTCTTTTTACTCCTGTTTCATTTTCCAAAACAACAATTCTCTCCAATATATATTCCAATAATGAAGTATTGTTTTTTAATGCTATATTTCTTAATTCTTTATTCATAAACCTCTATTCATATTCATATATTGATACCCCTTGAACCACACGGTGAATCGCTCCACTCTTGGAGGGAGAATCCGGATTGTATCCCAATGCTTCCGACTTAAAATATGCCAATAGCTGAATCGGAACCAAACTCGTAATTGTCCAAATTGCATCATCAACTTTAATATTATCTAAATCTATTCTAAGATCAAACCCTAGACCGTTCAAAGACACATTGCTAACAGCGACAGTCAGAGCCGGATTAGCTGATTTGGATATTGATTCAACCAAATCATATTCATATTTGCGGGTATATTCATCATTTGAAAAAAAGTACACAAGTAGCGTTTTTTCATTAACGACTGCTTTTGGCCCGTGCCTAAACCCCATAAAGGAATCAAATTTGCTTATTATCTCACCATCAGTTAACTCTTGCAATTTCAGATGAGCTTCGTGTGCAACCCCTTTCATAGGTCCGGAACCAAGGAAAACAGCTCTCTGATAATCAACTTTTGCCATTTCCTCTAAACTATTTGTGAATTTATCAAAAAAGCTTGTGTATAGCTTGGATGCTTTTTGTAATTCCAAGTCCATTCTATCCAAATCATCAAGACGCCCTACCAACAATGCTGCTATCCCCATTGAAGTAACACTACTGGTCATAGCAAGACTCTTGTCATTTGCCTCTTCAGGTAATACAATAGAATAAACTTCTTTCCCTTTAATGTTGGCAAGAGCTCCACTACTATTGCAAGTGATAATTAAGTGTTTTACATTGTCCGAAACTTTATTTGCCAATTTTAAAGCTGCTACACTCTCAGGACTGTTACCCGACCTGGCAAACGATACTAAAAGAGTTTTTCTTTTCTTATTGATGAAAAATTCAGGATGAGTAACAATTTCAGTTGTTTCGACCGCTCTAGAGCTAACCCCTGTATCTTTTTGAAAAAATGGTGCGACCATTTCTCCTATAAAAAAAGAAGAACCTGCGCCCGTAAATATTACTTCCGACTCTTTATTTGATAAGATATCCTCAATAAATCCATCAACTTCATCCTTTTGCTCTTTTATCAACTGAAAAACCTTCAGCCATAATTCAGGTTGCTGTTTTATCTCTTTTAATGTATGTGTATCTTTATCTATCATTACAAGATGTTTTATCTTTCGTTTCCTTTCTTTTGCTTTTCTTGCGACAAATATAATAAGCTTTCGCAATTTTTACAAATTAATTAACAACTTATTTCGTTTTTTATCTAAAAAAAAGTATTTTTGTATTATTCCGTAAGATAATTGGAACACATTCACTATGAAAACAGAGAGGAATACCTTAAAAAGAAGGACAGAAATACTAAATTTAATAAATGTAAATGGAAAGGTTTCTGTAAATGAGTTAAGTGAGAAATTTGGCATCAGTGTAGTCTCGATACGCAATGATTTAGCTCATTTGGAGAAAAAAGGCTTACTAATAAAGACAAGAGGGGGAGCTATAAAGTCACAGCCTGTCAATTTTGATTTGAGCCTCAATCAAAAACTAAAAATCAACTATACTGAAAAGCAAAAAATAGGTAAAAAAGCTATTGAATTTGTAAAAAACGGAGATTCAATAGTGATAGATTCCGGCTCAACCACATTAGAGGTAGCAAAAAACTTAGAGGAATTTGATATTAATTTGATAACAAATTCTCTTCCGATTGCTGATATTTGTGCGGATTTTAAAAAAGTAAATGTAATTATTCCCGGAGGAGAATTGCGTCCGGAAATGAGATCATTGATAGGACCAATCACATTAAACACCATTAATGAGTTAAGATGTGACATTGCATTTATTGGAGCAGACAGTATATCTATCGATAGCGGTATATACACGCCTTTAATCTCGGAGGCAGCGATAAGCCGCGCTATGATTAAAATAGCAAAAAAGGTAATAGTAGTCGTAGATTCCAGCAAATTTTCACGTAAAAGTCTAGCAAAAATAAGCAGTTTGGACTATATAGATATCATTATTACGGACAATAACATAAAGAAAGAGGAATTAAGCAAACTCCAATCCTCAGGAATAGAAGTAATTTTGGTATAAGTAGTATTTAGCAATATTTTGTTACGAAAGCTTTCTCTTGAGAGAATTGATTCCGGTTTTTAGCACCCATCCCCGACCCTTCCCTCACAAAGGGAAGGGAGAAGTGGTGGTGCTTGATTAATAAAAATAGCTATTTGAAAACTATCTTGTTTTATCACTAAATGGTATTTTTTGCGAAAAAAGAGGTGCTATTGCGGGTTGCAGCTCCCTCCCTTGCAAGGGAGGGTTGGGGTGGGTTCTTTAATGTTTCTTTTCACCCCCCTTTATAAAAAGGCAATTTCACCACATCTGCTTCCATTTTTTTCTTCCTGAACTCGATGTATATTTTTGATCCGGATTTTGCATATTCGGGTTTTACATAAGCCATTCCTACGGGTATATCCAATGAAGGTGAGAATGTTCCGGAAGTCACAAATCCAATTTCTTCTCCATTTTCATTAAAAACTTTGTATCCGTGACGTGGAATTCTCTTTCCTTCCATTTTGAAGGCTGTCAGTTTTCTACTAACACCATTCTTAAACTGTTCAATAAACAGTTGTTTTGAAGGGTAATTAGTTTCTTTTTTGAATTTGGTAATCCATTTCAATCCGGCTTCAATAGGAGAGGTCGTATCATCAATATCATTTCCGTACAAACAGTATCCCATTTCTAGCCTAAGAGTATCTCTTGCCCCTAAACCGGCAGGTAGAATATTGAGGTCTTTTCCCTCTTCAAATAGTGCATCCCAAATTTTATTCATTTTATCATTGGGAATATACAATTCAAATCCACCTGATCCTGTATATCCCGTGGCAGAGATAATAATATCGCCAACTCCTGCCACATCACCTATTGCAAAGTGGTAGAATTTTATTTCTGACAAATCCTTACTTGTCAGCTTTTGGACTAAAGCCGTAGCTTTTGGCCCTTGAACCGCCAAAATCCCCATTGTCATTGAGTCATCGCGCATTTTAGCATCAAAAGTATTATGTTTTTTTATCCAATTCCAATCTTTTTCCATATTGGAGGCATTGACCACAAGCATAAACTTTTCATTGCTGAGTTTATAAATAATCATATCATCTACGATTCCTCCATCTTCATTTGGCATACAAGTGTATTGTGCTTGACCAATCACTAGCTTTGAAGCATCATTGGTAGTAATGCTTTGTACTAAATCCAATGCTTCCTTACCTTCGATAATAAATTCCCCCATATGAGAGACATCAAAAACACCTACATTAGCACGAACATTCTCGTGTTCCTCTTGAATTGTAGTATCATAATGTACAGGCATCATATAACCTGCAAATTCTACCATTTTACCGCCTAGAGCAACATGTTTATCATAAAGCGGTGTATGTTTTGTATTATCCATTTTATCTTTTCTTTAATTTATCTTTAAATAATTTTCTGAATTTCAACACTTTTGGTTCAATGACGATTCTACAATAACCTTGATTGGCATTATTTGCAAAATAGTCATTGTGATATTCTTCGGCTAAATAGAAATTTTTCACCGATGCTACTTCTGTTACGATATCCCCTGACCAAATCTTAGGCGCAATATTGGCTTTTGAATCAAGTGCTATCTTTTTCTGTTCTTCACTGTGATAAAAAATAGCAGAACGATATTGAGTTCCAATATCATTGCCTTGCCTATTCAATGTCGTAGGATCGTGAGTAGTCCAAAATACTTCCAATAATTCTGCGAACGAAATAACTTTTGGATCATACACTATTTGGCAAACTTCGGCATAACCGGTATTTCCCGTACATACCATTTTGTAATCAGGATTATCGACATTACCATTACTATATCCGGGGACAACGCTTTCCACTCCGTTTAATTCACTAAAAATAGCTTCAACGCACCAAAAACAGCCTGCACCAAATGTCGCAGTATCCAATTTTATATTTTGCATAGATATTTTTTTATCAGAACCAGTGGATTTATTTGAATTGCAAGAAAACAAATAATTGATTCCAAAAATAATGAAAAATATTGAAATATACTTACTCTTCAACTTTGCTCGTTTTATATTTTAATTTCAAAACCAATTTCTTTACGGATAAGCCCTGTACCAAAATTGAAAATAGGACTATCACATAGGTAATAGTAACGAACAACTCCCTATTCATATTATCTGCTAAAGACAGTGCTAAAGCGATGGAAATACCACCTCTTAAACCTCCCCACGTCATTACAATATTAGTGTGTTTTACGAATTTCAATTTTTTACGGAAAAACAAAATCGGAAAATACAAAGAGAGATATCTGGCGATTAACACAATCAATGTCGCTATCAAACCCAAAGCTATATACTGAGTTTTCCACTCCAAAACAAGCATTTCCAACCCAATCATCACAAATAAAATAGCGTTAAAAAACATATCTAGAATCTCCCAAAATTTATCTACATACATCTCTACCGTTTTGGACATCGTCGTATCCCTAATAGTATCATGACCAACGATTAAACCCGTCACTACCATTGCCAAAGGCCCTGAAGCATGAAAATGACTCGCTACCAAATATCCACCTGTAACAATAGCTAGTGTAATCATAACCTCTACGGCATAACTGTCGATAGCTTTCATCATAATATATGCTATAAAGCCGAGAGCTAAGCCCAAAATAATTCCTCCTCCAACTTCGACCGTCAATAGATGAAGGACTTCAGAAATTCCGGCATCAGCTTCACCACCTTTTGCTATTTGAAATATTGTAATAAAAACGACTACTGCAATACCGTCATTAAACAATGATTCTCCTACGATTTTAGCCTCAAGTTTTTTAGGTACTCCTGCTTTTTTAAGAATACCTAAAACAGCTATAGGGTCAGTAGGTGATATAAGTGAACCAAAAAGCAAACAGTATATCAATTTCACATCATAACCTAAAAGATGTAATAAAAAATGCATTGAATATCCAACCATAAATGTAGAAAGCACTACGCCAACAGTTGCAAATATAAGAATAGGATATCTCTGGATTTTTAATTGGTCGAAATTGGTGTGCATAGCTCCAGCAAATAGCAGAAAACTAAGCATTATATCCAATAATGCCGTTTTGAAATCCAATTTTAATACTAAAGCCTTAGCTGTCTCTACCAAACCGGGTGAGAGACTTCCGAAAATCACTATACCCAAGGTAAACAGGATAGTAATAATCATGATGCCAATAGTTTCCGGTAGCTTAAAAAACTTTTCGTTTATAAAGCCAAATATAGCTGACAGCACAATCAATAATGTCAAAATGGTAAATAAATCCATCCCTTAGATTATAATTTAAGTATTATAATAAAAACATTTTCTTAAAATCATCTACTAAATCCAACTTCTCCCAAGTAAATAACTCTACTTCGATATTTATCACTTCATCTTCTTTAGTTGTATAATCAAATCTTTTGAATTTCTTATTGACCATTTCATTCTTTCTACCAAAATGACCATATGCAGCTGTTTCAAGATAAATAGGATTTCGAAGTTTTAGTCTTTTTTCAATAGCCGCAGGACTCATATCATAGTATTCAGCTACTTTATCAGCTATTTCAAAATCGCTGTATTCAGTCTTGTTTGTACCGTAAGTATTGACATAAATATTTACAGGTTTTGCTACTCCAATCGCATAAGAAACTTGAATCAAAACCTCATCAGCCACCCCGGCTGCCACCAAGTTTTTAGCCAAATGTCGAGTTGCATATGCTGCTGATCTATCGACTTTACTCGGATCTTTTCCGGAAAAAGCACCACCTCCATGAGCTCCTTTTCCTCCATAAGTATCCACGATAATCTTTCTTCCTGTCAATCCTGTATCTCCATGTGGGCCACCGATAACGAATTTACCTGTAGGATTTACATACAAATGGTTGTCGAAATCAAAATCGTTAAATAGCTCCTGATTCTTATCGGATAGTTTACTTACTATCCTTGGAATCAAAATATTCTTTACATCTTCTTTGATTTTTGATATCATCCTTACGGTATCTTTATCAAATTCATCGTGCTGAGTCGATACGACGATAGTATCTACCTTCAATGGTTTGTGATCATCAGAATATTCAATTGTGACTTGGCTTTTGGAATCAGGGCGAAGATAGGTCATTAATTTTCCTTCTTTCCTTATGAGAGCCAATTCACTCATAAGCAAATGTGCTAAAAACAAAGGCAAAGGCATAAAGCTATCCGTTTCATTGATAGCATATCCAAACATCATTCCTTGGTCACCCGCTCCTTGATCTTGTTTATTGAGTTTGACCACTCCCATTCTTATATCTTCGGATTGGTCGTGAATAGAGTTCATCACTCCAAGGGATTTGTGTGAAAAATGATACTCATCCTTTGTATAACCAATTTTAGCTATTGTTTCTCGAGTAACTTCTTGAATATTCACATAGGTTTTGGTTTTAACCTCTCCTGCAACAATTACCTGTCCGGTTGTAACAAGAGTTTCTATAGCTAATTTTGAGTCATTGTCAAAGGCAATAAAGCTATCAACTAAAGCATCGGAAATCTGATCTGAGACCTTATCCGGATGTCCTTCTGAAACTGATTCAGATGAAAATAAATATGGCATAATAATGTATTTTTTAAATTAAGCAACAAAAATAATAAAAGAAAAGGTAAAACTGTTCTTTTTTTAATATAAGTGCTATTTTTCGGTCTATAACTCAATCAAACACTTGTCAAGATCAGTATTTTTACCAATTAGTTCAATAGCTTTTTGGACTTTCCAAGGTGTATGTCTATTTATTTTAACTTCGATTTTGGATATTTTAATCACTGAGCTATATGTATCCAAAGCTGTATGAATAACAGGAATACGGTTTTTATTGACATATTCTGCAGTTTCTTCATCAAGATTGCCTTCACCGGTCAAAACTATTCCTGACAAAGGACATCTATCAAGTTTTAGCATATACTCCAACATCTTAATCCTATCGACTGCTTTTGAAATTTGTTTTGTATCAGCCAAGAGTAGTAAATCCTCAGGTTGTTTGATATTATTATAATCAATCATTGTCCCGGAAATGATTTTTGACACTTTGTTTTCAAGCATATCTTCATTAAGACAAATTTTACCTTTGATTTTTTTATAAATCGTTTCCATGAGAGGATAGGCAAGTGTTTTATCATAAGGTATTACTCCGATTAGAGGAATATTATTTTGATCTAGCCATTTACCGACATAATGAGCTACTTTATCAAGTTTCTTTTCTAATACTTTATTTATAATGACACCAATGATAGGAACACCTTCTTCTCTAAAAAGTGCGGTTGTCATATTGAATCTATCTATTGTATTTCCAATACCACCTTCAACGATCATCACCACACCTGCATCAAGCATTTTTGCTACTTTTGCATTATTCACTCCTGTAACCGAACCCACTCCGGGGTGTCCTGTACCTTCGTAAACAGTCAAGTCATAAGTTTCATTTAATACTTTATTTGACTCGACTATTCTCTCCGGAAAATTATAATTATCGGGTTGATCTATAAATCTCTCTGTTGCTCCTTTCCCCAGTATTACCGGGCTATGCACTTCAGGTATCATTTCAAAATCAAGCAAATCAGCGAAAAGGATAATATCTTTGTCCACTCTTAAATTTCCAAGATCTAAAAACTGTTGTCCAACAGGTTTGGCATATCCCACATTAATCCCCATTTTTTTAAATTTATGAACAATTCCTAAGGTTGAGGTCGTTTTACCAACATGTTGACTTGTAGCTGCAACGTATATATTTTTATATTTCATAATCCTAATTTACCGATTAATAATCAATCCACAAAAGTAGCTAATATTTTGGATGAATATTAATCGTTACAGGTATTTATACAGAGAATAATTTAGACACTAATTAGTAGTTATTCTTCCTCTTCATCTCCACATCTCAACTTAAACCCTATGCCGTGGATATTTCTAATTTTGATTTTTTCATCTTTTGCCAGATATTTCCTCAATCTGCTTATAAACACGTCCATACTTCTTCCTGCAAAGTAATCGTCTTGTTTCCAAATCTTTTTTAATATTTCAGATCTTTTAATCAAGCGTTTTTTATTTTTCACAAGATACAATAGCAAGTCAGCTTCTTTTTGAGTAAGCCTTTTTGATTCTTCGCCTATTTTGAGAGTCAAATTATTATAGTCAAAAGTATAATCACCAAGAGCAAAAACAGATTGATTTTCCTCTTTGACTATTTTTTTTCTCTTGAGGAATATTTCCATTTTAAGCACCAATTCTTCGATACTAAAAGGTTTTGTAATATAATCATCAGCGCCGAGTGTCAACCCTTTTATTTTATCCTCTTTTAATGATTTGGCAGTTAAAAAGATGATCGGTATTTCGATATCTATTTCCCGTATTTTCTTAGCCAGAGTAAAACCATCCATTTTGGGCAGCATAATATCGATGATACAAAGATCGTATTTATATTTTTTATAAGCATCAAGAGCCTGAACACCATCGAGATAATGATCTATTTTGAAGCCATTCAATTCGAGATTGTCCTTGGTGATAAAAGCCAACACATCATCATCCTCAACATAAAGTATTTTTGCTCTGATTTCCATATTAAATTGTTTTGTTTATAATAATAGTAAAAATTGTACCTTTTTTTTCTTTAGATTTCACTAAAATAGACCAGTTGTGCAAATTTATAATATTTTTTACATAGTACAAGCCCAATCCAAAACCTTTTACATCATGGACGTCTCCGCTTTGAACTCTAAAAAACTTTTTGAATATATTATTTAAGTTTTCATTTGCAATTCCGATTCCGTTATCTTTGATAGACAAATTGTATTTATCATTTTCTTCGCTAATGTTTACCCTTATTTTTTTATCATCATTGGTGTTGTACTTGGCTGCATTTTCTATTATATTGTATAGAACATTGCTAAAGTGATACTTGTCTGCTTCAATCATGATATCTTCTTTGGGATAAGTGAATTTTAATTCTACATTTTGGTGATTAAGGCTATGCTCCATTCCTGAGATTACATTTTTTACCGTATCTACAAGATTCATCTTTTCTAATTTCAGTTTGAATTTTTCATCACTTCTAATCAAATCCAACAATCTCTCAATATGCGAGGTTAGTTTTTCACTTTGCTGTGTAATGATACTGCTGTATTTTTTTAATCTGGGATCTGAATTCACTTTTTCATTATTTCCAATGACTTCTGAAGCCAATTTGATTGAAGTCAGAGGTGTTTTGAATTCGTGAGTCATATTATCGACAAAATCTTTTTGCAATTCCGAAAGTTTGCGTTGTCTGTAAATAGATTTAATCGCATACAGATATGCAAAAACCACTATTATCGCGAATAATCCAAGCAATACAAATAACTTCAGATTATATAATAAAAACAGATTTTTATCCGGGAATCTCACTATAAAATAGTAAGTGTATTTGTCGTCGTCAGGTAATTTTTTAAATAATTTCTCTTTGTCTTTACCGTCTTCCATACAGCAATTACCGAATTTTAAATCATTGTTATGACAATCATAAACAGCATACTCAAAGGTGAAATTGGGCACGACACGATCCAATTCCTGAATCAATAAATCTTCGAGTATATCGGGTTGAATCACGTCATTGTAATTGACTAAAAAAGCATTTGATGACAATTGTTTTATTAAGTCTTTCTTTGGAAGTACAACATCAGTTTTATCTGCCATTTTTTCTGCTACTATTCTCAGACTGATGTTTACCCTCTCATAAAATTCATGATTCTTAATCTTCCACGTCATAGCCAACCAATACAATTGGAGTACTATAATCCCGAAAATGGCAATAGCTCCAAGTATCAATATATTATTTAATCCTTTTTTTTGCATTAGTCAACTTTATTTAATGGATATCTCAAGCCTTTATGGTCTTGCAATATCACTTTTATCTTGCCAACTGCCAATGGAGATTCTATGATAAGAGGCACATTGTTTTTATCATTGGAAATCCATACTTGCATCCTTTCATTTTTATCAAAGACACGTCCTTTTATCAAGGAAGGAGAAATTTTTATTGCTTTGAAATCACCTAGGTTTTTGACTTTAGTCGCTCCTACATCCCCAATATACTCCATTTTCATATTGTAAACTTCATCGTCCAGCATCATATCAAATGGAATCAAATCCCCCGTTGACAAATCGCTTTTGTCTATATTTCTCAGACTGTAAATCACAGACAGTATGTCAAACATACAAGAGTCATATTCCTTTTCGATAAACTTTGGTTCTTTGTCATTCACTACCAAAGTGGAAGATGCCGTTTTGTTATCTTGGTCAAATCTGATATCATTGTGAATAATATATCCGTCTTCATTGATATCCCTTTTGGCTCTTACCGGTAGCAAGGTTTCTTTATCTACATAACTGTAAAAATAGTCGTCAACTTCAAAAATCCAGCTATACGATGGATATGATTTACCGACTGCTTTGTACAAATAGTTATTTTCAGTCTCCTGAACTTGGAATTTAACTTCTCCGGCAGCCAACCATAGTATTCCCCAATTATAGTATATTTTGTAAGTCAAAACTTCACCCGGCTTAAATGCATCGTTATTGGCATTGCATACATCGACAGTACTTATGGGTAAATCTCCAATACCTTTTTCTGTATAAAAGCTACCTGTACCGATAAATAATATAAAAGCGATTGCCAATCTAATCATAACCCAAAGATTTTACTACATTAATTTTAAAAATAATAAACATACCGATAATAGCAGGTATCAATAAGTTAATTATCCATAAACTAAACGTAGAAGACAAAATCATTATTTTATTATCAGCAAAATGGCTAAAAACTAATATCGCTATTTCTCCCCTGGCAAAAATATTGGTTATCGGAGGCAATGGGATACTGGTCTGAATCAAATAAACTACGGTAATAGCCGAGAAAACAGGCAATAAATATCCCTTTATTCCAAAAAATTTCAACAACAGATAGTATTGTAATGCAAAAACAAGATAGCGGAGAACAGAAAAGATTAACACCTTATTAAGAATATTGTTACTTACAAAGGTTTTGATACTATCTTCATTGGATACTATTTTATCCGCAAATCGCTTTAATCCCAGTCTTCTGATTATTCTAAGTCCCAAATCGATATTGTAATACAAAAACAGTAACACCACAACCAAAATAAGTCCCAGATAAAAGGTAATATTGATTATGGTATCCTCAATGCTATAATAGCTGTTTAAAAAATACATAAGTCCGAAAATCCCGAAAAGGATTGTAGCAATATTTTGAGCGATACTGCTGATAAAAGTAGCCCAAATAGCTTTCCAATTGTTTTTGGGTTTGATCAAGAGTACTCTACCAAAATATTCTCCCAATTTTGCAGGCGTGACAATTCCCGTTGTAATTCCTACCAATATTGTTTTAAACGCATCAAAAAAGGAAGTCTTTTCAAATTTACTAACCAGACTTTTCCATTTCAAGGACTCAAAGCCCAAATTAAATAGCATCAATATTATAGTGAAGATAATCAAAAAAGGATTTTCTCTAACAGCAGATAACGCTTCTTCTACTAGTAAGCTTATATTTTCTTTATCAAATACTTGCTTGTAAATAATAAAGATAAAAAGGAGAACCAATACAACTTTGGTAGTTATATCAACTATTTTGGTTCTCCTTTTTTTATTCATAAAGAATGTGGTTTTTATTCCCCTTCTTCTGCTAATTCAAAATCTACTCTTCTTCTTTGTAAATCTGCATCTTTTACCCTTATTCTGATTTTGTCACCTATTTTTATTACATCCCCATCTTTTTTTCCAACTACTTTGAGATTGGATTCATCCAAAATATAAACTTGGTCAAGAGTATTAAATTCGACCATACCCTCTACTTTTGATTCAATTATCTCAACAAACATTCCTTTGGCTATAAATCCGGTAACCACACCATCAAAGACTTCACCGATATGATCTGTAATAAATTCAACCTGTTTGTATTTTATAGATTCTCTTTCCGCAGTAATAGCTTTTCGTTCCTGCTCTGATATATGTCGGCATTTATCTTCCAAGGCAGCTTTATCAACTCTTTTTGTTCCCTTGAGGTTCATTTCAAGGATTCTATGAACAAGCACATCTGCATACCTTCTGATTGGAGAGGTGAAATGAGTATATTTTTCAAACCCTAACCCATAATGACCGATATTATCCGATGTATAAATCGCTTTTGACATAGTCCTAAGAGCCAATGGGATCAACATCTTCAGAGCTTCGTCTTCCTCTGATCTTTTGCTCAATTCAGTAAATGATTTTGCTACTTGCTCCGGTGTATCCAATTTTAATTTAACTCCAAATTCCTTGGCGAAATTAGCAAAATCCAACAATTTATCCGGATCAGGTAAATCGTGAACTCTATATACAAAAGGTATTTCTTTAGCCTTGCTTTTGCCTACGATAAACGCAGCAACCTCTTTATTTGCCAGCAACATAAAATCCTCAACGAGTAAATGAGCATCTTTACGCTCTTTGACATACAGTCCAATGGGTTTTCCCTTTTCATCCAGCTTGAATTTTACTTCTTCAGTATTGAAATCAATTGAGCCTTTTTTGAATCTGTCTTTTCTTAATTTTTTAGCAATGGTATTAAGCTGTATCAATTCTTTTGCATAATCCCCTTCATTATTATCCATTATCTCTTGTGCTTCTTCATAAGCAAATCTACGATCAGAATGAATGATAGTTTTACCGAACCATCTTTTTACAATATTGAGATTTTTATTAAATTCAAATACAGCTGAAAAAGTTAAGCTCTCTTCATCAGGTCTGAGGGAGCACAACTCATTTGAAAGTATTTCAGGCAACATAGGATCGACTCTATCTACTAAATAAACTGAGGTGGATTGGTCGTAAGCCTCTTTGTCCAATTCTGTTCCCGGCTTGACATAATGCGATACATCAGCGATATGGATACCTACTTCTATATTGCCATTATCAAGATACCTGATTGACAATGCATCATCAAAATCTTTGGCAGTATCAGGGTCAATAGTTATCGTAAGAGTATCTCTAAAGTCTCTTCTTTTGCTTATTTCTTCCTCAGTAATCTCTTTTGGAAGTTTATCTGCTTCTGCGAGTACTTCTTCGGAAAATTCAAGTTTAAATCCATTATTAATCAAAATGGATTTCATCTCTATATCATTTTGCTCATAATCATCAAGGCTATTTATTATCCTTCCCCAAGGAATAGGATTTTTTGTTCCACGCCATTCTGTGATTTCAGCAAAAACCTTACTTCCTCCTTTGATATTTTCTCTATCATAATCTTGTATGAATATTTCGAGTTCATCTTTTACTCCTGTAACAGTAACAGAGGCATAATTCCCAAAATTCCTAAATGTGCCTATAAATTGGGTTTTAGCCCTTTTGATTATCTCAACGATTCTACCGTCATTTTTGCTTCCTCGCTTGGAAAAGAGAAGTTCCACTTTGACTTTGTCTCCGTCCATAGCTGTCATCATATATCTATTATTGACATACACATCATAGGGCAATTCTTTGACAATAATGTAACCGGCTCCGGTTTTTGTCTTATCGACAATACCGGTGTAGAAAACCTTTTTCTTATCACCGGCATACGGCAATTTCCTGTTTTTAGCTTTATTTATACCATTGAAAACATAGTTTCCATGTCCTGTAATCGTAATAAAGTTTTCTTTTAGTAGTATTTTTAATATTTCATGTATTTGGCCTTTTGAATTGGATACATTTAGTTTTTTCCGGATTTTTCCGGTATTATATTCTTTTACTGCATTTCTTTTAAATAATTTTTTGATTTTATTTTTCAGTAGATTAAAAGGCAGTTTTTTCTCACTATACTTTTTCCACGATTGTTTCTTCATTTGTTTTTATTTATATTATATTTGACTAAAGTAAAAAATTAAGTCACCTAAAGTTCATAGGAGACAATTTTCCCTTGATCGTCTATTAAATAGCTATTTGCTTTACTGTTTTGGGGATCATAATTATTGACATCATCCGTATTTCCTTCCATCATAAGCACTACCAAATCCTCATCTATAAATGCTACATGCTCATGGATGATTTTTCCGTCAGAGGTCATGCTTGCAATAGTTTTTTTATCTATAGTTTTCCCCTTTTTATCATAAGTGTGCAGGATATATTCGTAATTCAACAACCCTATTTTGAGATAGATTATGGCTAGAAAATGAAGAGTATCCGGAATCTTCAAACACGCAATATATTCATCATCATAAGTATTTTCCGTTAATTCTATTTCTTCAAAATCAGAACCGTCATTTATTATATGTTTCCAAATCGCAAGTTCAGGTATCGGTTTATTGTACTTGCTAAAAGTGGAAAAATGTTCCGAGGACAGGGTTATTGGCATTTCGACTTCCGGAAACAGCTCTAAAAAAGCCGGAAAGTCTTCATTTATCGTTTTTTCACTCATGTATTATTTTATTTTTATAATGCTGCACACTATTGCACCGTGCAAAAAACAACTACAAATATACACTTATTTCTTGCGTTGCACAATAGAGTCTACAAATCATTATATAAATGCTATTATTCTTGTTAAAGTTTATTATATAACGATTATTTTTAATTTAACCCGGATTAAAGTCTAATTAGGGATTTTATTGTTCTGGAAACCTTAGAATGAAGTAGAAGAAAATGAATGGTTGCCGCGACATGTGGAGGATGAGCGATAGCGAAATCTTCCATCATCATTGCTTGTTATGGCTCGTACTTTCTTATTTTAACATTTTTCTTATTTCTTCGGGGTCCCTTCTCATATCAACTAGTGCAATAATAAATATTTCAGATTCTATTACCTTATAAAATAATTTGTACGATTTAACAATTTTTTGTCTCACATTTTCCACTTCAGTTATTCTACCTAGTTCTGGATTGACTGAAAGTGAATCAGCAGCAAGTCCAAAAAGAATATTTAATTTTGTCGAATACCTATTACTTTTATTACGATTTATCCAATATTTAAGAATTTCTTTTCTTTGAGACTTTGCTCGTTTTGTCCAAATAATAGTTTTATTCATAACCTAGCAAATCTTTCATTTCTTTCTCAACTTCGTCGTTAGTAAAAGTCTCTCCGTTTGTAATTTGATTTAGACCAATTTCAATTTGTTTTTTCTCAAAGGTGGAAAGTTGAACAACTTCATCAGATGATTCCAATTCTATAATATTTAACAAGTCCTCTAATAAATATTCATTATCAATATTTACTATTTTCCTTATTACTTGATTTTGTAATTCCGCTGTTGACATAATTTAAGACTTTGATTCACTAATAGAAACAATTTTCTTAAGCAATTTGTTCCCTTACCATTTCACCACTCTCTCTATTTCTCCATTTTCTGCCCTATAGATATAAAGAACTTCAATAAATTTACTTATATCTATATCAATATTACCTCTTGTAGTTCGGTTTTCTTAATTTGACTCCCCAAAGTGATTACAAACACTCACTATTTTTCTTGAAATTTGAAATGATGTTTAATATGTCATCAAATGTATTTGGATAGACTGAAAATAGTTTCTTTTCAAATGGATAAATTAGTATTGCCATTTTACTTTTAATAGTTAATAAACCAAAAAGTCTCGACTCTGTTTATTATTTACCCTTATGAGCCATAACTATATTATAAACTAAATAAATTTATATAAGTCATGTTTATTTTAAACTTAAATCTAAATTATCATCTAATTTTATCTAAAACTACTTTATTTCATCTACCCTCTACTTACCTAAAGTGCAAAACAGGCTATTTTTGGACAATTTTTTCATGGTATTTTTTACATATATATTTTTATTACTCATAATACATTGTTTTTCTGCATGCAAATACACACCTATTAGCAGGTAATTTTAACTCAAAATAGAAAGGTGTAATTCTCTTTTTTCGGCTTGTGGGAGGGGTCTCCTTGAAAAATCTAGCATCAGACCCCATCCCCGACCCTTCCCTTAGCAAGGGAAAGGAGTCGTGGAGGTGCTTGATTAATAAAAATAGCTATTTGAAAATTATCTTGTTTTATAACTAAATGCTATTTTTTTGAGAAAAGAGGTGCTATTGCGGTTTACCCCGTGAAATCAACGAAGTATTTCACTAGGGGGTGCAGCTTCCTGCCTTGTAAGGGAGGAGTGAGGTGGGTTCTAAACTTGGATTATTAGCAATTTCTTGGAAATTCCAAATTAACATTTCATAATATTTATCTGCTTGCCTCTCTGACCAAACTTCAAATGTATAATTCCAAATATTGGCTAAATCTTCAACAGCCTTATTTGTCAATTTATATTTAGCCATTTGATTGCCTTTTTACTTTTAGATTTTCGAGATGTGTTTTATGGTCAAAATCATAAGCAATTCCACTATCTATCCCTTCTTGTATCGCATTTTTTAAAGCAATAAGCTTATTTTCTTCTTCCTCTAAAAGTCTTAAACCTGCTCGTATAACTTCACTGACATTTTTAAATCGACCTTCACGAATTCTGCTTTGAACAAACTGATCAAAATAGTTCCCGAGTGATATGGATGCGTTTTTATTTATAATAAATCAAACTTATTTTACAAATACCAAAATTTGGTATATTTAGTGTCTGCAAAAAACCTTAGAATGAAAATCCTATATATGCTATAGAATAACTGAATGTCTTGAAATATAAAATTTCAGTTAATCCCAATTGAATTTTCACTATTCCGAAAGAAAAAGGATTATAATATTTATTAGTATTTGACTTAAGACCCAAAAGCAATTCGATACCAAATTCAATTTTTTTCAAATCATCTTCCACTAATTTGAATCGTCCTTTTTTAGCTCCTATAAGATATCCGGCATAAGGTCCAATCCCAACATATCCCTTGTTTTTATCACTTCCAATACTATAACTAAACAAGCTTGAAAAAGTGATATAATTGAAAGAATAAGGTACTCCTCCTTCGGAAATCTGGTCTTTATTGACGAAACCTAATTTAGGCAGAAAATAATATCTATTCTTTAATTGCTTAAAATACACTAAATCAATAGTAGGGGTAAGTCCTCCATTAGCCCAACCCCCATATTCGCTTCCGTATCTATCATGATAAAAAAGGCTGATAATAGTAGTTCCAATTGCAAGACCAAACTTTTTATCTTTTATTTCTTTTTTTGCAGTATTAATATCCTGACTATAAGCGAAAATTTGAGTTAGCATTAGAAACAAAATAAATATTTTTTTATAATTCATAATATTTGTA
>JALVAD010000200.1 GCA_027011385.1 Saprospiraceae bacterium
AGTATGCAGAAAGAAAAAAAAATGATATTAAAAGCATTAAAAAGATATTAAAAGAAAATAAAAAGAAAACAGACAGGATTAAGCTAGACAAAAAACGACTATTCAAAAATCCCAAAATCGCTAATAAGCATAAACCTAAAAAGAGATCGAAAAGAAAAAGAAAATATGTAAAGCAAAAAGAAATAGTTGATTTTGACTCACTAAAAACATTTATAGAATCCTTTGAGGACTTGGATAAATCTAATTTGATTTATTCTACTTCCGAAACTATAGACTATGAAAAAAATATCATATCGGGAGTAGTATCTTCAATAAGAAACTACAAAAAAAGAAAAAATTATTGGGTTTTGGCATTACACCAACAATACAGTTGGGCTTTGGTATGTATCATATTTTTATTTATCGGAGCTCCTTTAGGTTCAATCATACGTAAAGGCGGCTATGGCTATCCGGTTCTTATAGCAATTATGTTTTTCACATTCTTTATTTTATTGAGTATATCCGGGGATAAATTCAATAGAAATATGATGTTCAATCCTATTTTCGATGCATGGCTTCCGGTAATAGTACTACTTCCAATTAGTTTATTCATAACTTTTAAAGCTCTGACCGGAACGAAAATCCTTGATATAAATACTTTAAAAACTAATTTGATTAATATTTTTAAGAGAAAAGATGAAAGGGAAAAGCTTAGTTAGCGCAATTGTTGATTCTAAAATATATTTCATTTTGTTTTTGCTAATGGTAATAGGCAGCTCGTATATTATCATCAATTATGACAAAGCATTTTTTCTTGAGTTACTTGATAAACACAGAACTCCATTTCTAAACAAAGCCTTCATTCAGATAACCAAAATCGGAGAGTACTATACTTTTGTTTTTTTCTTTTTTTATTTTTTATACAAAAAGTCCAGAGTTTCATTTTCGATATTATTTTTAGGAGCTGTGATGCCTTTAATTTCCTATTTCTTGAAACAATATTTTAAACACCCAAGACCCTTGACATATTTTCGTAAGACCATAAATAGTTTCCCTGTAGAAATAATCGACGGTGTAAGTTATCATTCAGGGCACAACAGCTTTCCTTCAGGTCACACGATGGCTGCATTTTCGATTTTTACATTACTAGCCTTATTTTCAAAAAACAAGTATTTTCAGATATTATATTTCATATTGGCATTCCTCGTTGGATTTTCAAGAATTTATCTAACTCAGCATTTCCTTGATGATGTTTTATTTGGATCTACTATGGGGGTTTTATTAGGTATTCTAACTTATTATTTATTTGGTGTGATATTGAAAAAAAAGAATTCTCTTGATATTGCATTTAAAAAGTCCAAACCCTAATAACAGTATCAAATTTCAAATAAAACTATATTTATTCTTTCTAAATAAAATATTTTTCATATTTTTACTATCTCATTTACTTTACAATCCATGCTTGATTCATTAACAAGCACATTTATGGGTTGATATTCAAATAATATTTTAACAAATTAAATCAAATACTTATGAAAAAAATTATTTTACTATTTTCGTTATTTTTAGCAATAAACATCAGCTTATCTGCTCAAGAATTGTGGTTTGATGCCGGGCTAAAAGGAGCTTGGGGATCATCATTATTGATAAATAAAAATGTAATGGACGAAAGTTATCTCAATCAAAAAATTAGTACAGGTTTTGGCTATGGAGCTAAGGTTGCAATAAATTTTGGATATATTCACGGCTTCACATTTGACTTTATGTACAATACCGAACATCAACTTTATGAAAGTACTAATGAGAAATTTCCCTCTGTTGATGTAAAATGGAAAACATATGACCTTTATACGCTATACAGAATGTACAGAACTATCAACTATTTGGAACTTGGTGCTAAATTTTCAAAAGTTGCCAGTTTCCAAAACAATGACAAAATATCATCTGATAATTATGTTCCTAATTACACTTCTGCTGTCTTAGGCTTTGGATGGTATATTTTTGGCAACAAATCTTTTACAGGAACTTTGGGACTAAGATTTGAATATGCAATAAATGATATCATAAGCAAATCAGGTAAAGAGAACGGATATCCCGTCAATCCATACAAAACACAACCCTATGACAAATATACTACGACAAACCCTTTGATTGCTCAATTGTCATTTGAAATCAACTGGGGATTAGGATATTTTGCTAAGACAGCTTGTGGTGGAAGGCATCATTTTTTCTCGTTCTAAAATAAGATAGTACGGTGGTTGAGCCAAGAGGTCAAAGACACTTTGGCTCAAGGGTAGTGAGACAGCCCAAGCTGAACAATGCGGGTTTATTTTTTTTATTAGATATTTATGTTAAATATTGAACCTTTAGTTAAAAACTGATGTTTGATAATTGACAATAACGAAGAAGTTTAAAAGTCTAGATTAAATTATATGGTAATATTTTATTGACAGACTTTATTTTAAACAACTTCATTTTAATAAAATTAAAAAATCATAATTATTATGGGATTATTTTCATTCTTGAAAAACGCAGGCACCAAATTATTTGGTAGTAAAGCAGAGGCTAATGACGAATCTGCAAAAGTTGACAAAGTTATTGCATTGAAAGAAGCAGTATTGGGTCTTGAATTAAACATCAACGATTTTGACATCGATGTAGATGGCGATAATGTAAACGTTAGAGGCGTAGTTGAATCACAAGAGACAAGAGAAAAAGTTATTCTTGCTTTAGGAAATGTACACGGTGTTGCAACTGTAACTGATGAAATCGAAGTTATTTCTCCTGAGCCTGAAGCTGTTTTTTACGAAGTAAAAAGTGGAGACACTCTTTCTAAAATAGCCAAAGCTCATTATGGAAATGCAATGAAGTACAATGAGATTTTTGAAGCTAACAAGCCAATGTTGAAAGATGTAAATCTTATCTACCCTGGGCAAGTATTAAGAATTCCTCCATTAAATGAAGACTAAGCAAAAAAATATTTGTAAAATAGAAGAGCTTGCTGGAAAGTAAGCTCTTTTTTTGTATTTTTGACTTTTTAAATAATTATTCCTTTAAATGAATAAAATATTTTTTTTATTTTTAGCTTTTATAGCATTATTGATTTCATTTTGTTCATGCGATTCTTCTGTAGAAGCAAATGATAAATTACAATCCAAATGGGTGGTACACAAAGCTTATAGAAACGGAAGAGTTACTTCTACAATGGAAAAAGGTTTCTTTAAATTTTGGCATAATGATTCTATTGAAACAAATATCCTTGGTGAATCGACAAAATCGACATATATAATACAAAAAAATATTGTTGTTACAGACAGCGAATTGCCAAAGTTAACCGTTAGTAATATTGGCAAGGATACTTTAATTTTGGAAACAAAAATAAATAAGTATCGATTTTCTTTCACTCTGATTAAAAGCAACAAATGATGAAAGCTAAGAGTAATATTTTGACAGGACTGATTTTTTTTGTATTTTTATTGCATTCAATTTCTATCAATGCGTTGAGCATCAGTATCACCAATGCCCAATTTCAATACAACAACAGCAAATATCTTGAAGTCTATATACAAGTAATCGGTAAAACCGCAACTTTTGTCAATATTGATTCAAATACTATGAAAGCTGCAATCAATTTCACTTTTTTAATTAAAAAAAATGGTGAAATAATTAATTTTGATAAATATTCACTCCAAAGCCCTATTTCAAGCTTTAATAAAGATTTTATCGACATCAAGAGATTTAAAATCGATACCGGATTGTACACTTTGGAAGTAAATGCAGTCGATGCCAATGACAAAACAAATAAATTCAGCTTTAAAAAGAATATAAATATAGATTTGAGCACAGATGAAATTTGCATTTCCTACATACAGCTTTTAGCTAAAGTGAAAAAAAGCGATGATAATAAAAATCCATTTGTAAAAAACGGATACTATTTGGAGCCTGCTCTATCTTACTTTCTCCCTCAAAAAGTTCAGACATTGGGTATATATTTTGAAGTTTATAATTTAGACCGGTCAATGGATAAACGCTCAATCAAACTTTTGCTTAACAAAGGGTACAAATCGAATAATATAAAGACTATATTCACAAAAAAAATTGAAGCCAAACCATCAAAACTAATCCCTATCCTGACAAGCATTGACATAAACGGTTTGCCTTCCGGTAATTATCATATGGAAGTTCAAATAATCAGTAGCTATGGAAAAATAATCAGTTCCAGATATGTTAATTTTCAGCGTAGCAACCCAGTGTCAGAATCCATTGCAAAATCAAAAAATAAAGGATATAAAAATTCATTTGTTAAAAGTATTAAATCCGATAGTTTATATTATTGTTTAAGAGCATTGCTACCAATAGCTACCGGGGATAATTCTATATCCTTAAATGAGACTTTAAAGGATAAAAATGATAGAAAAGCCAGATTCTTCCTTTGGAAATTCTGGAGCGAAAAAAATGAGAACAATCCTGAATATGCATTTAATGAGTATATGAAATATGCAAGAGCTGTCGATAAAACATTTAGAGCACAGGTAGGATATGGTTTTGAAACCGATAGAGGCATAATATATTTGAGATACGGAAAACCTTCACAAATTATAACTCAGAAAAGTGAACCGAATGCCCCACCCTATGAAGTTTGGTTTTACGATATCATAGAGCAAGGACATCAGAGAAATATCAAATTTTTATTCTACATGCCTTCTCTAGCTAACAACGACTACCAATTATTGCACTCAAATTGCAGAGGCGAAAAAAGTGACCCGGGTTGGATATACAAACTGTACAGCAAAAGGACAGATGCCAACAGCCAAAACAACAAACAAGCTCAATTGTCGGCTTATTACGAAAAATTAAAAAATAGTTTTGACAATAATGCCGTTAGAATATGGGAAGAAATTAAATAAGCCATAAAGAACACACATATTTTGTATTAAAGAATCGAAGAGACAAAACAGAAAACATGATAAAAAAATCAATAATACTTTTTGTATTTACAATTATTGCACTTGGGCAAATAACCGCACAAACAGGAACGATTAGAGGTAATGTTTTAGATAAAGAAACCGGAGAACCTATCATATATGGTAATATTATTTTATCAGATGGAAATAGTAATACCACCACAGATTTAGATGGTTTCTTCGCACTGACAAAAATTCCAGTAGGAAAACATATCTTAAAAATATCATATATAGGTTATAAGCCATATGAATTGGAATTTGAAATTAAAAAAGCCGGTAGTATCATCTACAAAAAAATATTTATTGAATCAGAGGGGATAAAATTAAAATCCGTTGATATTACCGCTCAAAAGAGCAGGAGAAAATCAGAAACCAGAATATCTAAACTTGAAATCTCCCAAAAACAACTCAAGGCGATGCCATCGATAGGAGGTGAAGCGGATATCATCCAATATCTTCAAGTAGTACCGGGAATCATTTCCACAGGTGACCAAGGAGGACAACTCTATATAAGAGGAGGTTCCCCTGTACAAAACAAAATCACACTCGATGGACTCACCATAGTAAATCCTTTCCATTCAATCGGGTCTTTTTCCGTTTTTGAAACGGAAGCAGTAAAAAATGTAGATGTATTGACAGGAGGATTCAATGCAGAAAATGGAGGAAGAATTTCTGCCATCGTAAACATAAAAACCAAGGATGGTAATAAAAAACGATTAGGAGGATTTGTTTCAGCTAATCCTTTTTTGGTAAAGTCAATGATTGAAGGACCGATAATCAAATTAAGTGAAAAGAGCGGTTTCAATGCTTCTTTCCTTCTTACCGGAAAGAAATCTATTATAGAAAAATCAGCATCCGTATTATACCCATATGTTTCAGGAAAAGACTCTATTGGTTTACCATATAATTTTGAAGATTTGTATGGGAAATTATCTATGAATCTTGGAAATGGTAGTAAGATTAATCTATTTGGATTCAACTTTAAAGACAATTACAATAATCCTCAGATAACATCACTAGGCTGGAAGAATACAGGTGGGGGGATGAATTTCAGAATAATTCCCGGCTCAAGTAGCCTCATCATAGATGCTATTTTCGGATATTCGAAGTACTCCACTGAAACAATCGGGCTAGATAAAAAAAGAAGGTTTAGCCAACTAAAAGACTTCACTTCTATTTTCAACTTCTCATATTTTGGAGATTCATACAAAGTTGAATACGGCTTTGAGGTAAATACGATACATACCAATTTTGTTTTTGACAATATATTTGATCAAAGAATAAAAGAATTTCAAAATACAACCAACATAAGTACCTTTATGAAGTATCGTAAAACTTGGGGAAATTTGATTATCGAGCCAGGTGTAAGACTGAATTATTACGCATCGCTGGGAGACATGAAACTAGAACCCCGGTTTAGCTTTAAATACAATATCAATGATGATTTCAGACTAAAAGGATCCGCAGGAAAATACACACAAAATATCATCAGCACCTCAAATGATAAGGATGTGGTCAATTACTTCATAGGCTTTATTTCAAGCCCTGAAGAAGATGTTTACTCATTTCTTGACAAAAAGAATACTAAAGATAAATTACAAGGTGCCATTCATGGGATTTTTGGTATGGAATACGATATTCTCGATAATTTAGAGTTTAATTTTGAAACGTATTTTAAGGATTTCACACAATTGGTAGTGATAAATAGGAATAAAAGAAAAATAGATGACCCCAACTATGTAGTCGAAACAGGTAAAGCTTATGGTTTTGATTTTTCAACAAAATATGAGCTTAAAAACCTCTATCTATGGTTGACTTATTCTTTGGGATTTGTAGATAGGAATGACGGCGAACAAATCTACCCTACTGTATTTGACAGGAGACACAATGTTAATGTATTGGCAAATTATAATTTCGGGAAAGATTATTCATGGCAATTGGGTGTCAGATGGAATTTCGGTTCGGGATTCCCATTTACAAAAACTCAAGGATTTTACAATCAGTTATTCTTCAAAGATGGTGTTGACTCTGATTATAAAACAGAAAATCCTGATAATATTGGTGTAGTATATTCCCCTGTCAGAAATGGTGGGAGACTACCATATTTCCATAGATTGGATTTATCACTTCAAAAAACCGTAAAATTCTCAAAACATCTAAATGCAGAAATAACTGCTAGTATCATAAATGTATATAACAGAAAAAATATCTTTTATTTTGATAGAATAAATTATAAAAGAGTAAACCAATTGCCGTTCTTACCTGCTCTTGGTATTAAATTCGGATTTTAATCCTCAATATTTTTAAAAATAAATATGAAATGAAAAAAGTATTAATCCTTATATCTATCGTCTTATTATCGATACAATGCACATCAAAAAAAGAAGAAATGAATACCATGCCTGATAGCGGATTAAGCAATAATCCATTGCTCAAAAAATGGAATACTCCCTTTGGAACTGCTCCATTTGATAAAATAAAAAGTGAAGATTATCTGCCTGCAATCGAATTCGGAATGCAAGAACACGATAAGGAAATAAAAAATATTGTCAATAATAAAGACAAACCGACATTTGATAATACAATTATTGCATTAGAAAAAAGTGGTAGTACTTTGAAAAAAGTCACTCATCTGTTCGACGCAGTAGAATCAGCCAATACGGATGATGTATTGAAAGCTACTTCTAAAAAAATCAGACCTGAATTGTCAGCACATTATGACAAGATCAATATGAATAAAAAACTATTTGACAGGGTGAATACAGTTTATGAGCAAAAAGACAAATTTAATTTATCCGCTGAAGATAAAAAATTATTGGAAGAAACTCATAAATCATTTGTAAGATCAGGAATCAATCTAGACGATAAAAAACAAGAAAAATTACAGAAAATCAATAAAAGATTAGCTGAATTGTCTCAAAAATTCGGAGATAATCTATTGGAAGAAACCAATAATTTTGACCTGTATGTCACTGACAAAAAAGATCTGGGAAATATGCCAAATAATTTTGTTGAAGCAGCAACTGAAGAGGCTAAGAATAGAGGGCATAAAACCGGTTGGTCATTCACCCTTCAAAGACCGAGTTTCTATCCTTTTCTAGATTACTCCACCAATCGCGATCTAAGAGAAAAGATATTTCAAGGATATGCAAACAGAGCAAATAACAACAATGAGTTTGACAATAAGAAAGTACTTGAAGAAATGGTCAATCTCAGGATAGAAAAAGCTCATATTCTAGGTTATGATAGCTATGCAGATTTTGTACTTTCCGATAATATGGCGGAGAATCCCGGCAATGTATATAATCTGCTTAAACAAGTATGGAAACCGGCTCTAAACACGGCAAAACACGATAGAGATTTACTTGCTTCTATGATGAAAAAAGATGGAGTTAAAGGAAAATTCCGGGCTAGTGATTGGAGGTATTATGTAAGACAAACAAGGAGCATAAAATACAATTTTGATGAAGATCAAACAAGACCTTATTTCGAGGTAAACGCAGTAAGAAACGGAGCATTCGAATTGGCTAACAAACTCTTTGGATTAAGTTTCAAGAGACGTAATGATATAAGTACTTGGCACAAAGACCAGCAAGTTTTTGAAGTATTGGACGAGGCTGGAAAACATATAGGTATTATATATATGGACTTCTTTGCAAGACCGAGTAAAAAAGGAGGAGCATGGATGAATGAACTCAGAATGCAGTCAAATATCGACAGTTTTGTAACACCGATTGTGACCAATAACTTCAATTTCCCTGCGCCGACTAAAGATAGTCCTTCATTATTGAGTTTTACTCAAGCCCAAACCGTTTTTCATGAATTCGGACATGGATTGCATGGATTATTGTCAAATGTCAAATATGGATCACTGTCAGGAACAAATGTACCGCGTGACTTCGTGGAATTCCCTTCTCAAGTGATTGAAAATTGGATGAGCGAGCCGGATGTTTTGAAATTATATGCCAAACATTACAAAACCGGAGAAGTAATTCCAACAGCAATGGTCAAAAAAATGAATGAAGCCAATGGTTTTAATGTTGGTTTTAGGACTGTTGAATACTTGGCAGCTGCATTCTTGGATATGGATTGGCATTCTTTAAAAGACAAACCAAAAGAAAAAACCGTAGAGTTTGAAAACAACTCCATGAAAAATATAGCTTTAATCGATGAAATAATCCCGAGATATCGAAGTACATATTATGCACATATATTCTCAGGTGGTTATTCTGCAGGATATTATAGCTATTTGTGGTCAGAGATATTGGATGCTGATGCCTTTGAAGCATTTAAGGAAACAGGTGATGTCTTAAACCCTGAGGTAGCAAAAAGATATAAAAAATTAATTAGTTCGGGAGGCACCAAATCAGGCATGGATTTGTACAAAGAATTCAGAGGTAGAGAACCTAAAATAGATGCGCTGCTGAAAAGAAAAGGGTTTAAGTAGAATTTTTTATGGCATTATCTCAAGGACTATAATTTGAGTCAATTGAGGACTAAACATACTAAAGTTATTGTCAGATACCAAGACTAATGTTTTGTGACCGTTGTTGAGTGTTTTGCCAAAGCAAATCCCTTCAATATTATCAACAATATCTTTTGTTAATTTGCTTCTTATTGTTTCGAAATCGAATAGTAGTGTTTTTTTTGCTGCAATAAATTTAGCTTTTTTCAAAGAGGGAATCCCTTTTATATCAGTAGCTCCATTTGCATCCACTTTATATATTCTGACAGTATTGCCTCCGTCTTTATACCCTGAAGCATAAGCTCTTTCAATAAATAAAAAAGTATTGTCATCAACTGATAGTATTTCAGGCAAACCGTTCACTCTAAATTTTCCTTTTGGTTTAGAATCCTTTGGAATTGGATTTAAATAATAAGCAAATTGGTAATCTACTTCACCGGTATTTTTATTTATTTTTGATATTCTGACCGGAGAATTTGTTTCTAATAATTTTGGTTCTTCACCGTCTTCTTTTACAGGCAACTCCATTCCTACCCAGTAAAACCCCGTATCAACACTCATGGAGAGACATTCAAAAGTTCCATTTTGTCTTGGTCCTTTTGTTTTGTCAAGCTTCACCTTAAAGATATCAGGAGTATCATATTTTTTGATGGGCATTCCTGTCCTATCTATTTCAAAAACTGCCGGGCTTACTCCTTTTCTTACCGCTCCTTCACTTGTCCAAAAGAAGTGATTTCTATATTTATCATATCTTATTGACTCCGGATCGATATATTTTTCTTCTGTTTTTATTACGGTCATGTCGGTAATATCCACGGAAGCAAAGCCTTTTTGAGAATATTTCAAATCCAATTCATAAAAACGTACCGGTCTTTTTTTATCATCTGAAATTGTATAGTATTTACCATTGGCATAATCGATACCTGATAATCCCCCTACAATAGTACTATCAAAATATGTTTGCGTAGGAATAACGTATTCGTCAATAAACTTAAGTGAGCTAATCCCGGTTGTTTCTCCTTTTTGAGGATTATTTAATTTTTTATTTACACAGCATCCTGAATAGAAAGCTATGAAAATCATAAAAACCGGATATACTATATAGTGTCTAAAAGAAATATATTTATTCATAGAGTTTTTTTTTTGTAAATATAAGAAATAGTAATTTAACATAGCACAATAAAAAATATTTTCACTATATTCGACAAAAATTTTACAGATATGAAATACTTTATGCTTATACTATTAAC
>JALVAD010000201.1 GCA_027011385.1 Saprospiraceae bacterium
TATTTAAATTTTAAAAATAATAAAAAAATTTTAAACTTCAAATCTCAGTTTGATTTGGCTAGCCAAATCAAACTGAGATTTGAAGTTTACACACTTTATTGGATACTCCCCCGAAACCTATCTCACTCCTGGACAACCGGCAATATTATTTTACTCGTAGAATAAACCTTGTGTATCGCATTAGAAAAATCTTTTCTGTCTGCATTAAAAACATTATCTATATAGTTTTGAGGGTTTATGTCAAATAGAGGAAAATCGCTACTCTGTATCTGAATCATAATCCTGTGGCCTTTTTTGAAAGTGTGATTTATCTCGAGTAATGGTACGTTAATATCGTACTTTTCCCCTGGAGTAAAAGGCTTCGGTGTAGAAAATGAATCACGGAATCTTCCACGTATATATCCAATTCTGACCAATTGTTGGTAACCATTCATTTTTACACCCGGTTTATCCTCTTTTTCCGGTGTTCTTTCCATCGGATATACATCGATAATCTTCACATAGATATCTGCAGCAGTATGATCCGTTTCAAATGATATCAAGGCTTGTGGCTGACCCAAAATAGTCGTATTCTTATCCAACTTATCAGAGACATAAGTAAGAACATCCGGTCTTTTTGATGCTGGTCGTTGATCAGTCGTCATATAATATTTTGGTGCTATATGGTAGAAGTCATCGGATTGAATAAAAGGAATAGGATGAAATGGATCAGAGATATATTCAGCGTATGAGTCGGGTTTTGATGAAGTTTTTGCAAGTCTTCCATCATTATTCAGATAATATGTGATTGTTTTTTCGGTATAAAGCGGATTTGTTGAAGTTTCTACCCATGTTTTTAATCCGGTATCAAAAATTCTGGTTTTAAAACCTGGTTCAGTACCTATCCCTTTTAGATAATATTCAAAATAGGGCACTTGAACATTTTTTTGATAGTCTTCTGCTAGATTATAGCCGTAGAAAATATCTCCCAGATAATATTTTTCTTTTCGCTCTTTGGGGTGGGAGTGAGCCCAGGGGCCCATTACCAATTTAACATTTGCCTTTGGCGAATATTTATCTATTGTTTTAAATGAATTGAGTATTCCATAAAGATTTTGTTCGTCGTTCCATCCACCTGCAATCATCACTTGTATATGTATATTTTTTATATAATTCAACCAGTTTCTTTTTTTTCTAAAGCTATCGTAATTTGTATGTATAGCCAAATTATTAAAAAAGACATTATTGCTGTCGATAAGACTACGTCTAATACTCTTTAGTGTAAATAAGTCTAGAAAATACTGATAATAATCATAAGTAAGATTCTTTTGAGAATCTGCAATAAAATCTTTGCTTAATGAGTACCAAGCTTCTTTTGTTGGATAGTCTTTTTCGATACCAAATGCATTCATGATTGGAGCGTAATTTATAGCTACAAGTCCATATCTTGTAAAATCTTCAAAGAAAAAATTTGTGACCGGAGCCATTGCGATTACCGCTTTTACAGCCGGGTGATTGCTTGCAGCTGCAGTCAAAGTACTCCAACCCAGATACGAATTGCCATAAACACCGATATTTCCATTGAAGTGCTTTACTTTTTTTGTAAGCCATTCAAAAGTGTCCCAAGCATCTGTCAATTCATCTGTTTTTGTTTTGTCCCAAAGGGAGTAGGGGGGCTTAATATTTTCAAATACACCTTCACTCATCCATCGACCTCTTACATCTTGGAAGACAAAAATATATCCCTTTGCTACCAAATCTGGATTGTACATAATATTTTTTGGGATAGTATCTTCACCATAGGGACGACAGCTATAGGTTGTTCTGGTAACAAGTATAGGATAATCCTTGGTCGTATTTTTTGGACTGTATATCGCTGTGAAAAGTTTTATCCCATCACGCATTGTGATATAGACTTCTTTTTTGGTATAGTCTTTTGAACTAAGATTTTGCCCGTATGCTGAAACTAATAGGACTGAAATGAAGATTGATAATACTTTTTCTCTGTTTTTTGTTGAGAAGACAATCTGATAAAGAATTTGTGTATATGCCATAATAGGATAATTTTTATACAAATATATGATTTTTATATTGATTATTGTTCAGGGAGTGCATTTCATTTTTTTTGCTTTCATTGCCCCACTGCCCTCTAACTCCCTGTTTCTCCATTCTATTCCGAAACCGGGAGAACCGCTACCCGCATTTTCCTTTCCAAAATTCCCTTGATAAGCGAATGTCTCTGACTTCGCTTTTTGCAAAAATGCTCTACTCCTGAGCTGATGCACTTCACAATCAAGTGAGACATACAATACGAAAAAATGAAATACAACAGTATATTCTTTCTTTACAGACCGGCTTCAAAATCACTCCTTGCAGTCGTGCTTTCGAGTCCTAAGTTCTCCTTATTTTTCAAAAAAAATCCAATCGTTTTAATCAAGTTTTATTTTTTGCCTCCTGCCCACATCAAATAGGCTTTGATAAAACCATCCAATTCACCATTTAAAACCAGATCTGGGTTATTAATGGTATATCCTGTTCTATGGTCTTTTACCCTTCTGTCATCAAGAACATAGGATCTTATCTGTGACCCCCATTCATTTTTCATTTTTGACGATTCGATTTCATCTTTCTCAGCCCTTTGTTTTTCCAATTCCACTTCATAGAGTCTAGATTTAAGCATTTTTAGAGCTTTTTCTCTATTCATATGTTGCGAACGCTCTTCTTGGCATTCGGCTACCAATCCTGAAGGAAGATGTCTTACCCTTACCGCTGATTCTGTCTTGTTTACATGTTGACCTCCTGCGCCACTTGCTCTGAATGTGTCCCATTCTATATCTGCAGGATTAATTGTTATTTCGATGCTATCATCTACCATTGGGTGTACGAATACCGAAGCGAATGAAGTCATTCTTTTGCCTTGAGAATTGAAAGGGCTTACGCGTACCAGACGGTGTACTCCGTTTTCTCCTTTTAACAAACCATAAGCATAATCTCCTTCGATTTCGATTTCTACTGATTTAATGCCGGCGACATCTCCATCTGTCCTATTGAGAAGAGAAACTTTAAACTCTTTTTTATCTGTCCACATTTTGTACATCCTAAGCAGCATATCCGCCCAATCATTACTCTCTGTTCCTCCTGCTCCGGCATTTATTTCCAATATGCAAGATAATTCATCCTCTTTTTTATTGAGAGTAGTTTTGAATTCCAAATCATCAATCAATACCTTGGTTTGTGCATATAAGTCATCCAGCTCTTCTTCTGATATTTCTCCTTCTTTGAAAAATTCTTGAAAAGTTTCGAGTTCCTCTATTGCAGATTCATTTGCATTAAACTCATCTACTATCTTTTTGTGTAATTTAATGGACTTGAGGATTGATTCAGCACGCTTAGAATCATTCCAAAAGTCAGGATCAAGGCTTTGTTGCTCTTTGTCCTCTATTTCTAGTAGTCGATTATCAATGTCAAAGATACCCCCTTATCAATATCAAACGACTTTTCAATTCATTTAATTGATCCGTTGTCATTTGTCCTTTTTTTGTTAAATAAATAATGGTTATTCAAAAAAACCTTTAGCTCCATTTTACAAATACAATCGAGCTAAAGGTTTTGACTTACTAAAAAACAATTAGTATGATTTCTATAAAAGGGAAAAAATACACTGTTTCTTATTATAAATACTATTTCTTCACTTTATGTACTTCAATATAGAATACAAGATCAGCTTTAGCAGGAATAACTGGTGGTCTACCTGCTTCTCCATAGGCCAATTTGTAAGGAATAAAGACAGTAGCTTTGTCGCCTTCATTTAAGTAAAGCATAGCCTCATCCCAACCTTTGATCATTTGACCCATTCCAGCAGTAAAAGGAAGGTCTTGAGCTCTGCCAAATGAATTGTCAAACATTTTACCATCTTCTTTTAATACTCCGTAATAAGCCACTTCTACTTTATTTCCTTTTTCTACTTTTGGGCCACTACCTTTTTCGTTGATATAAAACTCAACTCCATTTTCTGTTTTCTTGATTTTAGAACCCAATTTCCCCGCTTTGTAGTCATCAAGAGTTCCTGCTACTTTCTTCGCTATTTCAGCTTCAACCACTTTTGCTCCTTCCAATTTTTTTGCTTGTTTAGCTTTTTCTTCAGCTACTTTTTTATCCATTGCAGCTTTGTCAAGTATTTCTTCCGCTTTAATTAAATAGATTAGTGTATCTATGCCTTCTAAGCCCGGACTTCTTTTATCTCCGGTAATCGGCTTTTCCATTTTTACGCTATCACCTTCTGAAAGGGTA
Organism: Saprospiraceae bacterium; assembly: GCA_027011385.1. Lineage (GTDB taxonomy): Bacteria > Bacteroidota > Bacteroidia > Chitinophagales > Saprospiraceae > JADJGA01. Next base: position 4,270 of record JALVAD010000201.1, read on the forward strand.
TAAATCATTTCTATGACGGGAATTGTAGTACTATCGACAGCTTTGATTTCTTCTTTAGCCCAAGAAGCTTCATCAGTTCTCTCTACTACAGTTTTACCATTATTGCCTTTAATAACCAGGCTGAAAAGTATGAAATCTCCTACATTTCCTTTCTTACCTTTTCCTTTTTTTAATACGGTGTATTCTTTACCGCTTTGTTTTAGTTTAACTACTTTACTAGCTCCATTGTCACTTGTTTTACAAGCTCCTAGTAATACTGCGGCGAGTAATACAATAATTGAATATCTCATTTTTTTGGTGTTTTATAAATTAATAAATGATTATAATATTTGATGTAATTCTATGTAAAATACCAAATCAGCATCGGGTGGAATAATTGGGGCTTTCCCTTTTTTCCCAAATCCTAATTTAGCAGGAATAAAAAATACGGCTTTCATCCCTTGGTTCATTTGCAGAAGAGCTTCATCCCATCCGGGAATAACTTGTCTTGCCCCTACTATTAGCCCAATATCTTTGTCTCTACCAAAGGAATTCTCAAAAGCGTTTGCATCTTTTTGTGTCATACCATAAAATCCTATTTTGACTTTTTGTCCTTTTTTAGCAAAATCTCCTTTTCCTTCTTCTAAGACAATATATTTAATACCAGATTTAGTCTTTTTTAATTTTCCTTTCAGTTTTCCCTTGTTATAATCATCCCATGTTTTCATTATGGTTTGATCAGCTGCTATTTGTTTAATTCTAGCTTCTGTTTTTTCAGCTTCCTCTTTCAAATATTCATCTTCCACAATATCTCTCATTTTGGCAGAGTCCAAAATATCATGTGCTTTTAATTCAAAAATGAGAGTATCAGAATCTTTTAATTTATCAGTTTTTTCATCCTCGGATAAAGGAATATATAATACTGAGCTATCACCTTTTGTAAGGTTGTACAGCACTTCGGCAGCAGCAGTCAAATCTTTAAGAAATACAGTATCTCTTATAACTTGTTCTCTTAAAAGTTCATCCTTTTTTCTTTTGTCTATGAATATCATATTGTGATTGTCTTTAAGCAATACACTATATTGAATATATTCCCCGGGTTTGGCTTTTTGACCCGTATTATCCCCGATTATTACGTATTGACCTTTATTGTATTTAAGTCCTTTGTATTTGCTACTCTTGTTTTTGCAAGCAACAAAACTGAGTGAAATGAATAAGATGATTGAGAGTATTCTCATTAATTATTGGTTTAAGCTTTTATATAAAAAGGTAAAATTGATTTGAATTTATTGACGACTGAATCCAATTTTGCATATGCATGTCCTCCTGCTGCATTCTTATGACCTCCCCCTTTGAAATTGTCTCTTGCTAACTCTTGAACAGAAATATCGCCTTTTGAACGCAAAGAAAGTTTAACTATTGTGGGCTGTTCGGTTATTAATGCGGCTACTTTTATATTATTTATCATAAGTATATAGTTGACTAGTCCTTCAGTATCTCCTCTCTGTATATCAAAATCTTGATAATCCTTTTTTGTCAAGGTGATAATACCCGTATGATATTCTGGAATTATCTCCAGCCTTTTGTTAAGAGCATGTCCCAATAATCTGATTTGTTTTTCCGAATGACTATTGTGAATTTTATTTTGGATATAGTTTAAGTCCAAATTGTATTTCATTAATTCAGAAGCCACATGAAAGGTCTTTGAAGTAGTGCTATACCTAAATGAACCGGTATCAGTAATCAATCCTGTCATTATGCATTTGGCTATATCTTCATTCATATGCTTGTTGCTATCAAGCTCATTCAAGAAATCAAAAATCAATTCTGAAGTGGAACTTGAAGTTGTATCTGATAATACGTAATCAGCAATCGGCTCTGGGTCGATATGATGATCGATATGCACTTTAGTAACTTTTTTGTCGATAACCAGTTCTCCGATTTTATCAATTCTGTCAAGACTGCTAAAATCAAGAAAAAACATCATCTCTGCATGTTCGATTATTTTAGTTGTCTCTTCTTTTTCAAAATCAAAAATGACGACTTCATCTGTTTTAGGTAAAAAAGTGAAAATAGAAGGAAATTCACTGGGGAATATGATTTTTGCCGTATGTCCCATCTTCTCCAAGTACAATTTCAGTGCCATAGACGAACCCAATGCATCTCCATCCGGATTTCTATGGGAGAAAATAACTATGTCTTTGGGCTGCGATAGCTCCCTTTTTAATAATTCAATTCCTTCCATTCTAAATAAAATAATTTATATATTGGTTTAAGGGCACAAAGGTAAGAAAAAAAATCAAAACACGTTTAATTAGTGTATATAAAGGCGAATTTCATTTTTTAGCACTCAATGATATTTTTTCTATTTGCATAAGACCACCCCACTTATAAAATTAATCCGTTTTACTTCTATAAACTACAGCAATGTGCCGTTAGGCACAAAACATGGGTGAAAAAATCTATACTAACTAAAATGCGTGCCGTAGGTACGCTATATTAAACACATCAATAAAATTTCTTGTAATAAAGCAAAAAAATGAAATGCGCCTAAAAATTAAATATGCAATATTGTTTTTTTATGAAATACATTTGTTTTCAAACACGTATTTAATGTATAATTTGCTATCTTAGCATTTTGGAAATTAATAATGATTTTTACTAATTTTTTGAATATGCAATTAAGTAATATTTTATTTTTGGATATTGAAACGGTTTCTTCAGCAAAAGAATTTTTAGATCTCAACGATGAGTTTCAAGAATTGTGGAAGAAAAAAAGCAAATATTGGCTTAAAGATGAAAAAAAAGATTCTGCTGAGGAAATATATAAAGACAAAGCTGGAATTTACGCTGAATTTGCCAAGATTGTCTGCATTTCGGTCGGGTATATAACAAAAGAAAATGAGATTAGATTAAAGTCATTCTACGATGATGATGAAAAGATTGTTTTAGCACAATTTTCAGAATTGCTTTCCAATTATTATAATAACCCGATGAAGCATCAACTTTGCGGGCATAATATCAAGGAATTTGATATACCTTTTTTATGCAGAAGACTTATAATAAACAATATGCCTATACCTGCGATTCTCGATGTAATGGGCAAAAAACCTTGGGAAACTAAGCATTTGCTTGATACTTTGGAAATGTGGAAATTCGGTGATTATAAAAACTATACTTCTCTTAATCTTTTGGCAAATGTTTTGGGAATAAAATCGCCTAAAGATGATATTGATGGTAGCCAAGTTGGAATTGTCTATTGGGAAGAAGGCGATCTTGAAAGAATTAAAGTGTATTGTGAAAAAGATGTAAAAACCGTAGCAAAAGTTTATCTTAGAATTTTGAGTTTGCCCGGAATTAAAGAAGAGGAAGAGTAGGATTTAAACTTTAAATTTTCTTTTCCACCTATTGGATTTATAGTAACTAAAGGATAAAGTTATACCGACAGCCCAACCTATCGGAGCAGCCCACCAAACAGCAGTTATCCCCCATAAATCTGACATAAAGTATGCAAATGGAACACGTACTATCCACAAAGCTATAAGTGTGATAAACATCGGGACAATGACGTCTCCTGCTCCTCTCATCACAGCATTGATTGAAAATAAAGCGGAAAATAATATGTAAAAAGAGCTGATGATTGTGAGATATTGTACTCCATATTTTATTACTTCCTTGTCTTTTGTAAATAAGCCCATCAGATTTTTTCCAAAAAGATGAAATACGATAGTGATAAATAATGAAATCGAAACTGACATCAATATAGTGGTATACAATCCTTTTTTTACCCTATCTATTTTTCCTGCACCAAGGTTTTGACCTACGAATGTAGATAAAGCACTGGCGATATTAATCGAAGGCATAATCGCAAGAGAATCCAATCGTAATGCAGCAGAATAAGCCGCAATTACCTTAACCCCAAATTTATTGACGATACTAAAAAGAGCCATCATTCCTAGAGAAAAAAGAATATGCTGAACTCCTGAAGGCAACCCGATACTTATCGATTTTTTGAATATTTCTTTGTCAAATACAATACCTTTTATATGGAAATTTAGCATTTTATTATTTCTTAGATAGACAATGGCAGCGATATATGCCAAGCCTTGAGAAATGATTGTCGCCCACGCTACGGATGATATTCCATATTTCAGATATCCGACAAAATATATATCCAAAATTATATTGAGAACAGAGGAAAAAATCAATAAATATAAAGGGGTTTTTGAATCACCTACACCTCTTAACGTTGCACTGATATTTCCAAAACCAAAAAAGAAAGGAAGACCGATAAGATAGACATTAAGATATGAAGTAGCAAGGGGAATCACTTCAACCGGTAATTTCATAATCAAAAAAATCTTATCACTGAATGCTATCCCTATTAAAGCAAAAGCTATAGAAAAGAAAGTAATGAAAATGTTCATTGTATCAACCGTCTTTCTTACTTTATCATATTGTTTTGCTCCAAAGAAATGTGAAATTGTGATAGTACCTCCCATTGTGACTCCAAAACCCAATGATATCAATAGAAATATTATTGGAAAAGATGCTCCTACTGCTGCCAAAGCATTATCACCAAGGTATTTTCCCACAACCATGCTGTCAACAACATTGTACAGTTGTTGAAATACATTACCCAAAAGCATAGGTAATGCAAAGAAAAAAATACGGGTACTAACCTTTCCCTGTGATAAATCTTTTAGCATATGATTATTAACATTGATATTTTCTTAATGTTTAAAATATATTTGGTTTAAAACTCATGATATAAAAAAACACTTTCCCTTATCAAAAGGAAAGTGTTTTTGTGTTAAATATTTAAATTCTACATATTGTTTTTCCTATCCAGCCTTTTTACATAAACTTTGTCATAAAAGACCAAAGCTAAGAATGTAACAATACCGATCCCAACAAATATCCATAATATCTGATTTGGGTGATAAGAATTCCACAAATGTGTCACAAAATCATTAGCTGACATATGCGATTTTTCAGCTACTTGTTGGATATATTCATTTTTTGTGATTGCAGGAGCTACATCTTCTAGAGCATTACCTGATTTGTCAACAACTTTGAAACCTGTTTTTGCGAAATAGTGAATCAGGTGATTGTTTTTGTCAACCATTTCAAAACCTTTTGACAAAGCTTCTTTTTGCGCTAAAGTTATTTTTGCAGACATACTACCATATATACTACCTGATATCCACCCTGCAATTTTGTTGCCTACAAAAACCGGTAAGAAGTAAGTCCCCATATATAGAGCTTCCTTGCCTTTGGGAGATATTTCTGCAATATATGCCGAAAACTTAGGGTTCGCAGTCATTTCGCCGATAGCAAAAATGATAATACCCAGGATTATAAACAAGCCGTCTCTGAAATAAAAAGTCAAGCCTATTCCAAGGGAAACAATGATAAAGCCAATAATCATAGCATTAACGGGTTTCCATTTAATGATGATATAGGAGATCAACATTTGTAATATGATAATGGCAAATGCATCGAGATTTACCAATAGTTCAGGTTTTGCTATTGCTTCTTTTCCATCACTTATTAGCGAAGCCAGTATTGGAGAAAAACTGTTTACACTATCGAACAAATGTTCCAAATCAACCCAATCCTGAATAAACTTAGGTAATGTATAGAATAATTGGTTGAACAAAGTCCAAAAACCTATCATTATTATCAAAAGAACAGTCAGTTTTGAATCTTTTAAAGCTTCCCATATATTGGCAAATGATTTTTTTATTGTATCACCTATACTATTACCTGATTTTTCGATTTTATCTTGTTTGAAAAAGAAGATATTAAATAGCAAATTTACTAAGATGACGCCTGTTGCCATATGAAATGCAATTAACCAATTGGATTCGCCTCTCAATTTTCCTACTATAAAAGGTCCTATCCATCCTCCAATATTGACCATCATATAAAAAACGCCAAATCCCATTGATGAATTGCTCTCGTCTGTCGTAGTCGTTACTATCGCAGAAGCCACCGGCTTGAACATTGCAGCACCTATGCCGAGAAACAGAAATACAAAGTAAAATGCCCAAAACGAATGGACATAACCAAGAGTACCATATCCGATAGCAAGCATTACAAAAGATATAATCAAACTCTTTTTATATCCTATTCTATCGGCAATCGCTCCGGTTATTAAGGGTAAAAAATACAGAAGTGCTGTTATATCTCCAATGATTTTTCCACCTTGGTCATCGGTAAATCCAAGCCCTTTTACATCTTTGGATGCTACCAAATAAATAGCTAATATTGCAAACATTCCATACCAAGCAAAACGCTCCAATAATTCAAAAACACTAGCCATCCAAAATCTTCTTGGAAATGACTTCATCAGCTCTAAAAAACCTAAGCTTTTATTGTCTTTATTCATAGTTTTATTT
>JALVAD010000202.1 GCA_027011385.1 Saprospiraceae bacterium
CCTTTCACAACCCCACTTAAGTATAGTTTCAATATCAATAAAAATACCTTGGATTCCCAGCGATCTAAACAAATGATAAAAGTATCTAACAAGTCTTTTCTTTACAATTAGGATCTCTCTTTCCTTGGCTTTCGTAGGATTATCTTTATATTCGTCTAACAAATCACAATATTTTTCCAACCAAACCTTGACAGTAGTGGTTGTTACTACCGGTGGCTCAGGAATATCACAATCATCATTATCATCAGATAAAGCATCATCCTCCCAATCTGATGGTATATCTACACCAATCTCATCATTCTTAGGGTCTGTATAAGCAATAGGGGTTGAAGGTAGATAATAACTAAACATATCGCTATTACCTACATCAATATCTCCGCTGTAAGGATAAAATTGATTCAATGCAGGCTTCTCGGAATTTCCAATTTCAGAATGAATTGTACCATCCACTATTACATCATAGCCTGATGTATGTGCAAAAGAATTCCCTATAAAATCGGTAAAGTTATTATCATCAATAAGTTGTATCCCACTCCCTTGCCCTGAATGTACATTACATAAAATTCTGTTTTCATCACCTCCTCCATCTTTTGCTATTATATTATAATCATTACTTAGAGTGTTGTCCAAAATCGTATAGTGATTTTCTCCAAATATTTTAATTCCAAAGTCATTGTTTTCTATAACATTATCTTCAATAATAGCGTCTTTATAATTAACTATACCGAGCAAAGAAATCGCTGTGTCACAAGCTGAGAAATAGTTATTATCGGTTATACCAAGAGCTGATTTAAAATATGACCCCATTGCTCTAACTCCTACCTTACAATTTGTAAAATCATTTCCATTATGTATATCACAATCAGAATCAACAGAAACAATACCTGCAAAAGATTCATTATTAAAACTACAGCCCTCAATATTTACTTTAAATACTCTATTCAATTCTATTGATCTTGAATTACCATTAAAACTACATCCTACTATATTATTATCAGCATTGTAACATGTCTCATAATAAATACCAGTAAAACAACTAATAAAATTGCAATTTTGAATAGTAATATCTTTTATACTAGCTCCAAATATTCCCTTTTCATTATAATCAAATATTACATCCTGAATTGTAGCATCAATATCCAATCCCAATCCATCCAAATCTACACCAATTAAATTATCGTAAAAACCAGAGTTATTATCAATACTTACAACTCCATTCCCATCACTTCCTGTCAATAACAAACCTGTATTTGCATTCATAATTCTACTTGAATTTGTCATAATAAATTCAGGAGCGTTGAAATCTTCATCAAGAAAAATTTCGACACCTTCCCACCTAACAATATTACAAGAGCTCAATGTACTATTATCTAAAACCAATTTACCACCGGGAGCGATATATAACTTTCTATCAGGTAAAAAATTGATAGTTGAATTTGTAATTGTTAAGACACCACCATCATTAATTCTTATATTTGATGAAAGCATTGTCGTATTGTCCCAAGTTTGACTATCATTTATGATATTGGTTGTCAAGCAAATTTTATCCCAAGCCCAGCTTACTGTATTAGCCTCATTTGAATTAATACCATAAGTATTATCAACAACATCTAAAGTATAATCCATGAATTGTTCGTAATCATCATTAACATTCAAAAAATCAATAGCATCCATTACTATACCAATAGCTTTCTCAATACCCAATTCCCCCTCTAAATCACAAGCATCAGGTTCTGCATCGCTTATTAAATAAAACCAATGGCCAATTGGTTCACCCCTGACATGTGCCGATCCATTATTCTTCACATCATCAAAACAAGGATGGTTAGGATTTTGTAAATCTCTAATATCTTTAGGTATTTTATCACCCATTTTCCAATCTGCATAACCCTGATAAAGGTATTCGATGTAAATTCCAAACATATCAGCAATACCCTCGTGCAATGACCTATTCCCTTTTTGATTATAATCTAAAAATCCATTTAAGTATGAATGGCCCATTTCATGACCAATAATATCGTATTCTGCATAAGTACTCCCATTATACTCACCTAAGTTAATAAATGTCTCTTCCAAGTCTGATCCTGCTAAAGAAAGTGCACCAGCACCACTACAATTAGCAGCAACTTTGATGACGTCATGATCAATACCCAAATTATTAGTAAAATATTCATCAACTTTTTGTGTTATCCAATGCGCTTGATAAACATTTGAAGCTGCATTAGTAATATTCCAATCAGTATTTATATCAGATGTTGGTATTAATTGGTCAACAAAATCATCTTTTTTAAAAGTCGCATAACTTTTTGTTTTGTTAACATCATACGTTTTAATAATTGTACCACTTGACACAGGTGTCTCGAGTTTTGTCATATCAAGACTACCATTGCCATCTGAATCAAAATCATGATCAATCATCGGCTTTATACCATAATCTTCCGTTGGTGCATCTTTATATTGATTAGCATCAAACACTTTATAAACAAAACCTGAATAAGCATCAACCCATGCTAATTTATTTCCATTATTTGAATAATATACTTTCCATATTAAGTTATATCTACAATCATTATTCAAATCCAACTTTATTACTTTATTCGCTTTTAAAATTGATTCTGCTTTCAAAATATCATATAAATCGGCTGAACTAATAAAGTTATTTATATCTACATCGATATTTGTCATAAATCTTGGAGATAAACTAATAGAATTGTCATTTTCATTTCTACCTTTCAGTTTAACAATCTTTGTAACACCTCCTCCTTCAACTTTAATCCCTCTATAGTACTCTTGATACCTATAATGGATTATATTCCTGTCCAACAAGCTATTTCTCTTGTTTACTAATCTAAATTTAATACCATCATCAAAATTAAATTCCTTTTTCAACTCTTCAACATAAAAATTTGACAAATCTCTACTCAAAACTTCTTTTGCTTTTATTTTTCTCACAAGAGTTCTTTGATTTACCAGATGAAATCCTTTGCTTTTTAGTGCTACTAATTTTTCTTTCTCGTATAAAAATGAATTATACTTATCACAACTTATATCAGTTGTTTCTTGTGCATTTATAAAACTAAAACTAAATACTATAAATAAATATATAGC
>JALVAD010000203.1 GCA_027011385.1 Saprospiraceae bacterium
GTAAACAAGACCGTAATATTTTTTTCATTATGGCTCTGATATTAAATACTTAAAATATGAAGATTTTAAAACAAACATTGATTTTATTTGCTTTGGTTTTGGTTAGTTTCGGACTAAAAGCACAAGACATTCATTTTACTCAATTCTATATGTCACCATTGAATCTTAATCCTGCGATGACAGGAGTTTCTAATTGTACTTCAAGAGTGATTGGTAATTTTAGAAACCAATGGGCGCCGGTACTTAAGTCTAATGCATATAATACTTTTTCACTTTCTTACGATCAAAAAATGCCAGTAGGCAGATATGATTATTTTGGTATCGGAGGTGCATTTTGGGGTGATGTTGCCGGTGTGCACAATTTTGGAACAATGACCGGTAAAATATCATTTTCTTATTCAAAGAAGATGGGAGGATATCGTAAAAAAGCTAGTTTCTTGGTTATAGGTGCTGAAGGAGGATTGGCTAGAAGAGGATTAAGTACTGAAAACTTCAAATTCCCTGATCCAAACAACGGACAACTTGAGGTTATTGATAACCCTAATTTCTTCTTTGGTGATTTATCTGCCGGAATTTTATGGTTTACCATGTTCAACGAGTATTCCAATTTTTATATCGGAGCAGCATTTAATCACTTGAATCAAGCAAACCAAGCTTTCAAAAGATCTGTTGTTGATTCTCTTACAGGAACTGTAATCAGATCTATAGATGATGTAAATGGATTGTATTCAAAATTCACATTCCACGGAGGTGGTCAATTCGAAATACAACCTAAGATAAGTATTTTACCTTATTTTGTGGTATTTGTTCAAGGTCCTTACCTACAAGTTAATGCAGGTACTAGTTTGAGATTCGCTCTAGGTAATAGTAGAAAAAACAAACAAGCATTTGAAGTAGGTGCTTGGTATAGACTAGGGAATCAATATGAAGGCAAACTTTATAGTGATGCTTTTATAATTACAACCAGATTTGATTATCAAAATCTTGGTTTCGGTTTGAGTTATGATGTAAATATTTCAGAACTTAGAAATGCATCTTCAGCAAACAATTCGCTAGAATTATCTGTGATATATAATATTTGTGGTAATGAACACAGAGGTATTTATTGTCCTAAGTTTTAACAATTAAATTATAAAAGAATGGAAGAAAGCATCAGTTTAATGACGGATGCTTTTTTTCTATACAAAAACACTATTTAGATTTAATCCTAATATAAATACAAATATATGAAAAGAAGAAAGTTATTAAAATCAATCGGTGCATTGGGAGTGATTGGCATAGGAAGTACTTTGCTATCTGCTTGTAATGAAGTAAGCAAAAAAGAAACCATTCAAGAGAAAGGTGAACCTACCTCTACAAAGAACAGGCAAGTAATGAAGATGAAAGATCCTACCAATCCGACAAAAGCTGAACTAAAGCATACACCAGAAATAAACCTTGGTGATACTGATCCAAAGGGATTTACCAAAATAGAGATTACCGTTGGCTCTAAAGGCATAATTCACCCTACAAAAAAAGACCATTGGATTGATTACCTTGAGTTGTATAAAGATGGTGTGCTTGTTGGACATTTAAATATTGAACCGGGGATGGCGAGAGGATTTTCCGGATTTAGAGTAAATCTTGATAGAGTTAAATCTCTCAAAGCTGTTATTGGTTGTAATATTCATGGTATTTGGGAAAATACTTTAATGCTTTAATAAAATCTCAAAACTCCCTTACCTTGGCAAGCGAAGGCTCGGGAATGGGTTCTGATATGGTTAATTTTATTAACTTATATCAGGCTAATAAAACAAATGGATTATATATTTGTTAAAACAGGGTGTTACGCTGTAAATATTTTTTGCTTGGTTCAAGGTAAGTGCAGTGAGTAATATTTAGTAATAAAGCAATCTTGTGAAGGCAGGCTTCAATAGCCAAACATCATAAAATATTCTATATGATATTTGAGATAGGAAAAACTTATAAAATCAAAGGTTTCAATGATGATGAAATCGCGGGGAAGTTATTAACTCTTGGTTTTTTACCTGAAACAAGTTTTCTTTTTGTTAGAAAATCCCCTTTTGGAGGAGCATATTATTTTGAATTAAATGGTACAAAAATAGCACTTAGAAAAGAAGAAGCTCATGCTATTGTAGCAGAAGAGCGATTCTAAAATAAGTTTAATATAAATATGAGTCCGATTACAAATACTTACAAAGTTGCATTAATAGGAAATCCTAATAGCGGCAAAACAAGCCTTTTTAATTCTCTAACCGGATTACATCAACATGTTGCCAATTTTCCCGGTGTGACTGTCGATAAAAAAATTGCAAAATATCAGATAGATAAAAATCTTACTATCGAATTAATAGATTTTCCGGGAACATACAGTCTTTATCCCAATTCAGATGATGAAAAAGTAGTCGCAGAAATTCTGTCAAATCCGGTTAATGATGATTATCCGGACTCAATAATATATGTAATGGATCCTTTTGCGCTAAAAAGAGAAATGTTACTTCTTTCACAACTTAAGGATTTGGACATACCGATTATAGTAGTCTTAACGATGAAGGATTTAATCGAAAAGCGGAATCTGAAAATAGATATAGAAAAACTAGAGAAAATCATTGGGACAAAAGTTATTTTCTTCAGCAACAAGGCAAAAACAAATTTGAATGAGATAAGAGAAGCTATTAAAGAATTAGAAAAAGGGAAACCCAAAATCCCACGATCTTATATTCTGAAGGATGAAGAAAAAAAAATAGTAGAAAACTTCAAAGATAGATTGAATTTTAATTCAGACTACCAAGCCCTACTCCAAATTCATCATAGTGATTGGCTTAGATATCAAAACAAAGACTTAAAAAAGGAGATTGAAAAATATAAAATTGAAAACAATTTCAAAAGTTTGTCGTATAGAATAAATGAAACTTTGGATAGATATCAACTATTCAGTAGAGATATTGATAAAATATCTCCCAAAAAGCATAATAAGCAAGACACTATTACTGACAAAATCGATAAAGTAATTACAAACAGAGTATTTGGTCCCATAATTTTTTTCGTAGTAATGCTACTATTATTTCAAGCAATTTTTTCTTGGGCAGAATTACCAATGGAATTGTTGGAAAATGGATTCTCTCTTCTATCAGGATATATCAGAGATAATTTTACAAACACATGGATCACGGGGCTGTTAGCTGATGGAATAATCCCGGGTTTAGCCGGAGTTTTAGTGTTTATACCGCAAATATTTTTATTGTTTTTAATAATAGGAATACTAGAGGAAATCGGATATATGTCTAGAGTAGTTTATATGTTTGACGACTTGATGAAAAGATTTGGGATGAACGGTAGAAGTATCATCGCGCTGATATCAGGAGGAGCCTGTGCGGTACCTGCTATAATGTCAACCAGAACCATCAATAATTGGAAAGAAAGATTAATAACAATAATGGTCACGCCTTTGGTCAGTTGCTCTGCTAGAATACCTGTCTATACACTTTTAGTAGTTTTTGCCGTTCCGGATAAAGATATTGGTATTTTTAACGCAAGGGGGCTTGCGCTTATGGGGCTATATATTTTGGGTATATTGATGACACTTATTTCTTCTGTGGTACTAAAATATATAATAAAAAGCAAAGGGCGATCATATCTTATGATTACATTACCTGAATACAAGAGACCAATATTAAAAAACATAGCTATTTTTGTCAAAGAAAAAGTTGGAGCTTTTGTATATGTAGCAGGAAAAATAATATTAATAGTATCAATTATCTTGTGGTTTGCGGCAAGCTATGGGCCAAGTGGAGCTATGAATACAGCCAAAGCAGACGCGATTGAATTATCTAAAGACAAACATTTTAACGATGCGCAAATGGCTAATCTGATAGCTTCCGAGCAATTGGAGCATTCATATATAGGTATATTGGGAAAGACTATTGAACCTGTGATAAAACCATTGGGATTTGATTGGAAAATCGGTATAGCATTGATAACATCATTCGCAGCCAGAGAGGTCTTTGTCGGTACTCTTGCAACTATTTATAGCGTTGGAACCACAGACGATGGGATGAAAGTCTCTGAGCAAATGGCAAAAGACGTCAATATTAAAACAGGCGAAAAGACTTATAATCAAGCTGTAGCCTGGTCATTGCTATTGTTTTACGTATTTGCATTGCAATGTATGAGTACAATTGCAGTGGTAAGAAAAGAAACCAATTCTTGGAAATGGCCTATTATTCAGTTTTTGTATATGGGAGCACTAGCCTACTTGTCGAGCTTCGCTATTTACAATATTTTGAGTTAGTCTATAGTGTACCACAGAATATATATGCTTGTTGATATCCAAGAAAAACTGATAAGCAATAAGAGAGCGTCTCTAACCTCCCTTCTTAACTTTCAAAATTATAAATCCTTGTTAAGTGTTAGGTGTTAGGTGTTAGGTATTCGGCGTTCGGTATTCCAAATATTTAAAACCTTTGTACGCTAACTGCATTTTTCCCAAACCGGCTTCAAAATCACTCCCTACGGTCGTGCTTTCGAGTCCTAAGTTTCCCTTTTTTTTTGAAAAGGCACTAGACTCTAACTAACCTTTCCTCTGCTTCGCTCATCAATTCCTCCGTTTTGGCAAAGCAAAAGCGAATCACTTTATTGTCTGTCCTATTCAGATAGAATGGTGATACCGGAATACTTGCAACTCCATATTCTTTTATCAATCTTTTTGCAAACGACATATCGTCCTCATCCGATATCCCCGCATATGATACAAGTTGAAAATAAGTACCTTCACATTTAATCGGGATGAATCTTGTTTTCTTAATTATTTCATTGAAAAAATCACGCTTTTGTTGGTAAAATGAATTCAAATGGAGAAAAGAGTTTTTGTCTTGCATATACTCTGCCAATGCGTGTTGAGTAGGATTATTTACTGAAAACACATTAAATTGGTGGATTTTCCTTAATTCCTGAGTTAAAACAGGAGGGGCAATACAGTATCCCATTTTCCATCCCGTATTGTGATAAGCTTTTCCAAATGAATAAGTAACAAAACTCCGTGCATATAAATCAGGGTATTTCAGGGCACTCAAATGCTCTTTTCCATCAAAAATCAAATGCTCATACACTTCATCAAAAATAAAATATACATCAAAATCATTGGCAATACGCCTCAATTCTACGATATCCTCTGCATCAAGCACTTTCCCTGTTGGATTATGTGGAGTATTGATAATTATCAATCTTGTCTTATCTGTTATCAAGGCTCTTAATTCATCCCAATCATAGCTATAATCGTCTTTGTTCAATTCATATGAAACCGGAATACCGCCATTGAGTTGTATAGTTGGAACATAAGAATCATAGGCTGGTTCCACAACAATCACTTCATCACCTGAACTTACCATAGCCGATATAGCATTGTAAATAGCTTGTGTAGCACCGACAGTTATCGTAATTTCAGTATCCGGATTTACGTCTTTATTATATAGAAATTTGATTTTATCTGCAATAGCTTTTCTCAAAGAAAATACTCCCGCCATTGGCGCATACTGATTATGTCCTTCTCGCATCGATTTCATCACGAGTTCTTTCAG
The DNA here is from genome assembly GCA_027011385.1 of Saprospiraceae bacterium. Taxonomy (GTDB): domain Bacteria; phylum Bacteroidota; class Bacteroidia; order Chitinophagales; family Saprospiraceae; genus JADJGA01. The sequence goes on from JALVAD010000203.1 coordinate 5,577, forward strand.
TTTATCATCTGTATCATAATCGGGATAACCCTGTGATATATTCAATGCACCGTACTTGATAGCCATTTTAGTCATTACAGAGAATATTGATTCCTCCACCTGAGGCAATTTGGACTTTATAGCCATTTAATTCATTTTAGTCAAAATCAAAAATAATATCCCTATCAGCAGGACATTTTATATTGGGAAAACATTTAGTGATAGGAAATGTGAATCCTACAGGCAAAGGCAAAACCACTTCTCTATCTCCATTCGCTCTCATAATCACTCCCGACTCTTCAAATCTAATCTCAAAGTTCAATTTATCCCCGACCTTCACATTGTCCAACAATGCTCTTTTGAAATCATAATTTACTTGTGGTGAGACACCACCGATATATGCATAATATCCTATCAACATTTCTCCTTCATATATCCTGTAAACAAACCGGTAACTATTATTCCAATGTATATGCCCTAGAGAAATACCCCACAATTTGCTCCATCCCGGTCTGCAAGAGTCATCGGTATAAAACATAGAATCCGATACTGTCAGACTTGTGGAATAAACCGGACTATATTTTAAAAAAACCGGAAAATGGATTATTGACGTTTTGCCTTTTTTAATTATAAATCGCATATTTCTATTTTTTAAAGTACTATCTTCCCTCAATCCAAAAATTATTAGCGCCCTCCCCTATTGTTATTTTTATATCGGCGGAAGTCAATAACTCTAGCACCGCTAAAAAAGTAACAACAGCGTGAATCCTGTTTTCGATTTTAACAAACACTTTATCAAAACTCAATTTTCCTTTGGATTTGACCAATGCTTTTATTTTTTCTTTTTGGTCTTTCACTTTATATTTATAAAACCTTACCGTGTGTATTTTTTTTGATTTCCTCTCTTCCAATCTTTCTACCACTTTCTCAAAAGCCTTCATCAATTTAAAAAGGGATATCGACTCCATTTCTACGTCTAACAAGGCTATTTCAGCTATCTTTCTCAATTCATTTTTTGCATTTCCCCTAACAAATTTCTTTGCTCTTTCTTCTTCCATCCCTCTAAAATCCTCTAGAATCCCCTTGATTCTTTTGTACTCTATCAATTTTCGTACAAGTTCGTCCCTCGGATCAATCTCGTTTCCCAATTCATCTACTTCTTTTCTTGGCAAAAGCAATTTAGTTTTTATCCTTATCAATGTGGCAGCCATTAATATAAATTCGCTTGCCACATCCAGATTGAGCTGTTCCAAATGATGAATATAGTCTAAAAAATCTTCAGTAATTTTAAAAATCGGAATATCATTGATATCCAATTCATCGCGTTGGATAAAAAAAAGTAGCAAATCAAAGGGCCCTTCGAAATGCTCAATTTTTATATTATATGTATCACTAGTCTGTATCATATTGACTCCAAATATTGTCTTCTCTATTTACATCCAACATTCTCAACGAAGCATCTAAATTAATAGTTTTTATCTTATCAATATCAAAATCCATCACTAATTTGTATTTTTTCTCTACCCAAGCCCAAGGTTTTAGCACTTCGTATTCAAAAATATCATTCTTTTTACTACCATACATTATTGTTCTTGGAATATTGTAATAATACTTTTTTCCATCCTTAAGCTCAACCTCAATGTCAACCGGCATATGCAAACTCCCTTTACGATTAATCTCCAAAACAGTATTACCCATATCCGAATAAACCGAGTCAATTGCAAAATCAATATATTTTCCCGAGCTTATAAAATCTTGAAGATACCAATCCAATTCTATATCTGACACTTTTTCCATCACCCTAATAAAATCCGTTGGCGTTGGATGCTTGAACTTCCATTTATTAAAATAAGTCAACAGCCCCTTATCAAATGCATCCTTTCCTACTATGTACTCTAATTGCTTCAGAAAAATAAGTCCTCCTGTATAAGCTACCCTAGAATATGCATAATTGGTATTATAATGATCTGAGTGGATATTCATAGGCTCATAAAACCGTGACATCATATATTTCACATATGACTTATAATCCCTTTCAAAAGGGAAATCGCCAAAATTCCGGTTTATCAAGCCCTTTTCAGTCAAATATTTTAGCACTTCAATTGTTGCGAAACTAGTAAACCCCTCATCCATCCAAGGATAAAGACTTTCGTTTGTCGCCAATTGCATTTGATACCAACTGTGCATAAATTCATGCGAACTAACTCCTACAAGACTATTTAAAGACCTACTGCCGGTAATCAATGTAGCCAAAGGATACTCCATTCCTCCATCTCCACCTTCAATAAAATTGTAAACAGGATACTGATACTCACCATATCTTTTGTTCATAAACTTAAATGCCTCAACCATTATCGGTGCAAATTCATGCCAAATACTATCCCTTTTACCAATATCTTGATAATAATAATTAAATTTTGTTTTATCATTTGCTTGAAGTGAAAAAAACTTATAATCTCTATCAGCAGCCCAAACAAAATCATGCACATTGCTTGCTCTAAGACTCCATCTGGTTTTACCGTTTCCCAAATTCCAAGAATTAATCTGCTCTGCTCCTGCTGCTAAGATATACCTACTATCCAAATCGATTACCACATCATAATCTCCCCATACTCCATAAAACTCTCTAGCAATATACGGATCAGGATGCCAACCTGATTTGTCGTATTCTGCCAACTTAGGATACCATTGAGCCATACTATAATCAATACCTTGCTTACTATCCCTTCCGGCTCTTCGACACATTATAGGTATTTGCACTTCATATATCATATCCAAGCAAGTACTATCTCCTGGTAATATTGGCATGGTCAGGTCAGCTTTCAGTATTGTACCTATAACTTCATAATCAATTGCCTTGCCACATTGTTTTAATACATTTACCTTTTCATATCCTATCTCATTCTCCGCAAGATTATGTATTGTCGAATCCATATTCATGCTCGGATCAAATATGGTTCTCGCCCTAACATCCATCATACTACCATTTTGAAATGCATTGTAATACAAGTGGTAATAAACCTTTCTAATCGTATCAGGTGAATTATTGTGATAAATAAGATGCTGAAATCCTTTGTATGTATTTGTCGCAACATCCATATCTATTTTCATCGTATAGTCAATCTTTTGCTGCCAATAATCACAATTTTGTGAATGCCCTACCCTAATTGCAAAAAAAATAAGAATTAATATCAATGGTCTAATATCAATCATTGTTAAAAGAATTTGAAATATCCCATTTATACTTTTTATAGGATATAAATAAAAAAATACAACCTAATATACATATCTCAATAGCTAAAAGTACAGGATTTATTTTTTTTGTAATAAACATTGAGTCTGTTTGTAATGCAGCACCATAATATGTCACAAATAGGGCTCCAAATATGTTTGTAGCGGTATGTACACCAATCGCCAATTCCAATCTTTTATCAAAAACAACAATTAAGCCCAAAAATACCGCAGCTGAAATATAATAAGACATCATCGGCCAGAACCCGTACTTGAATGTCTCAGGATTAGCCCCATGCATGAAAGAAAACACAATAATGCTAACAAGAAATCCCAAAAAGATACTCCTTGTATTATATACTACCGACTGGAGCAAATATCCTCTTGTAAATATTTCTTCAAAAGCAGTTTGAATTGGTAAAATCAAAACTGAAATCAATAAAAGTACTAAAAAAGATAATTCTGGATCTCTAAAGATATAATTGGAAGAATCGTAAAAATAAAGTGAAACTTCTACAATTATAAGCATACTCAACCAAATCAAAGTTCCCCAAATCATCCTTTTCCAATCAAACCTACCATCACCAGAGATAACTGTTAAAAATTTTCTTTTATGAATATACCTAACCCCAACATATAATGCAAATAATGCAAATACAAAAAACAGTAAAATGAGGAAAAAACCGATATTCTTATCAATATGTAATATTGAAAAATCCGGATTTTTTTGAAATTTAGCCAATGCCTCTTTTCCGACATCAACATGACTTCTCATTGACCACCACATAGCAACATACAAGGGTATTTGACCGATTATATACCCAATAATAGTCAATAATATCGTAAAAACATAATGGAATAGGGAATTATTACCTTTTCCCACATTTTCATAAAAAGCTTTCATTAACTAAGAGATGCTGCTTGATGATTAAATCCAATTCCAGTTGTCTTTGGAGGAACATCATCGTCATAGTCCTCCCAAGCAGTCACCTTCTCAATAAATCTTTCGATATAAGCCACAATTTTATCTTCAGTCAATTCATGAGGTCTCACTATTTCAAACATTTCAGGGTTCTTCGGATCTCCTACACCATCTATATATGGGAAATTGATAAAAATAGATATTTTGCCATTAAACAATTGCTGAAATATTAACATTCCATTCATTCTAATCAAAGGTTTCTTTACTTTATTAGTCATTATTTCAAACATCCCACTTTCATCAAACCCCAAACCAAATGAGATGGCTTCCATTCCGTGTATTTGTTCTGAATATTGTATATCAGCCTTGAGTTTTGTCTTTTTGTTTATCTCCTCCAATGTTTTATAAATAAAATCCTTTAGATTAGAATCCCAGGCTTTACGATAATTTTTTGAATTCTTCAATACGCCATCCAATGCCTTTATTTTTTTCTTCAATTCTGTTAACTTCATATAGTATTTTTAATCAATTCTTTAATAATTTTGTAAAGATACCCATTGCAATTATTATTTTGGTAATTTTAACTCAAAATATTTTTCTTGCAACTTTTATTTAATAAACCGTATGGAATGCGGAGTAACAAATTTAACCCACAAAGCAAAATATGAAATTCCCCTTTAAAACCGGGTGTACTTCATTTTTTCGCATTGTGAGTTCTATCCATCGGTTTTATGGAAAAATAAAATTTCCCCGATAGGGGATAAATGTGAATAACCGTGGGTGAAACCCGCGGTATCCAAACAAGTAATATACAACTCCAGAGGAGTTGAATATCCCTACAACATAATAATTGATAATTGAACACGTTTCGGCGTTCATATCCCCACACAAATTTATCCAGCATTTCATACGGGGCTAATCATATTAAACCACTCCCGATGAAAGTTGGGACAAGTTTCGTGGTTTTGCTCTCTAATATATAAACCAAACTATTTATAAAAAAATGGCAATATTATCTTTCTATGGATTTTATGGAGAAAGCAAAAAAAATGAAATACACCTTTAAAACCTTACCCTTTGTATATCCCAAAACTTTTTGTAATATTGTAAGCTGCTTTAAAAAATAATATATATGAAACCTATTTATCTTGATTTTAACGCCACTACACCGATTGCAAAAGAAGTTGCAGATGCGATGAAACCGTATCTATATGAATATTTTGGAAATCCATCGAGCGTACATTCTTACGGAATCAAAACTAAATTGGCTGTAGAAAAAGCCAGAAGGCAAATTGCAGATTTCATCAATTGTGAACCGTCTGAAATAATATTTACAAGTGGTGGTACTGAGTCAAATAATTTCGCGATTAGAGGAATAGCTTTTGCAAATAAAAACAAAGGAAATCATATTATAACTTCTTCAATCGAACACCCGGCTGTATTTGAAGTATGCAAATATCTCGAAAAATTCGGTTTCGAAATAACATTTCTGCCAGTAGATTCTTACGGAATGGTTTCACCAAAAGACTTGGAAAATGCAATAAAAGACACAACTATTCTAGTGACCATAATGCACGCTAATAATGAAGTAGGCACTATTCAACCAATTGTCGAATTATCTGAAATAGCAAAGAAACACAATATATTTTTTCACACAGATGCTGCACAGTCTCTTGGTAAAACCCCTGTTGATGTTCAAAAAATGGGAGTTGATCTCCTGAGTGTTGCTGGACACAAACTTTATGCACCAAAAGGTATAGGAGCTCTATTTATCAAAGACGGTATCAGTTTGGAAAAGCTCATTTATGGTGCAGATCACGAACAAAATCTAAGAGCTGGAACAGAAAACGTATTGGAAATAGTCGGTCTTGGCAAAGCTTGTGAATTGGCAATGCAAAATCTCGAAACAAATATGCAACACTATAAAGCAACCCGTGATTACCTATTTGACTTATTAAAAAAAGAACTACCGAACATTCAACTTAATGGACATCCGGAAAAAAGACTTCCGAACACTCTCAGTATCTCCTTTCCAAGAATCGAAGCTAATACGCTAATTTCAAGAATGGAAGGAGTAGCAGCCTCTGCCGGAGCAGCATGTCACGCCGAAAGCATAGATGTGTCTGTAGTACTTGAAGCGATGATGATTCCTCTTGATTACGCTATGGGAACAATCAGATTCTCTACAGGACGCGGACTCGACATGAATGATATCAAAACAGCTGCCAAGGAAATAATCTCAACCGTAAAAACATTAATGCCTAAGGATAAAGAAAGTGCGAATATAAATATCACCGAAACCAAGGAGATAAAACTTACACACTATACCCACGGGCTAGGCTGTGCTTGTAAAATCCAGCCACAAAATTTGGAAAAGGTATTGCAATCACTTCCGTTTTTTTATGATAAAAATGTGATGGTAGGAACTGAAACTTCTGATGATGCCACAGTTTATAAATTAAATGATGAAATGGCATTGGTTCAAACTCTTGACTTCTTCACACCAATCGTCGATGCCCCCTACGATTTTGGGGCAATTGCAGCAGCAAATGCATTGAGCGATATATATGCTATGGGTGCAAAGCCAATTTTCGCCCTAAATATAGTTGGCTTTCCAGAAGATGCTTTACCCTTGACCGTATTGGAACAAATACTCAAAGGTGCCCACGACAAGGCAAAAGAAGCAGGAATACCGGTACTGGGTGGACACACTATCGAAGATCCGGAACCCAAATACGGGATGGTAGTTTCAGGTATTATTAATCCAAACAATATAATAAAAAACGCAGGTGCTAAACCTGATGATGTCATAGTATTAACAAAACCAATTGGTACAGGAATAATCTCAACAGCAATAAAGAGAGGGATTGTCGAGGAATCATTAAAACAATATGTAACAAAACTTATGAGCCAACTAAATAAGACGGCTGCTGAAATAATGTTAAACTATGATGTACACGCCTGTACAGATGTGACAGGCTTTGGGCTTTTGGGGCATTTGAGAGAAATGAGCAAAGCCTCTAAATGCGATGTAAACCTATTTTTTGATAAGATCCCATTTATTGAAAAAGCTAAAGATTTTGCTACAGCCGGAATCATTCCAGGAGGTACTCACAATAATCTTGACTATGTCAAAGCTGATATAAATTATGGACACCACACAAGAACTAATCAACTTTTGCTCAACGATGCTCAAACTTCAGGAGGACTTCTTGTGGCATTACCGGAAAAAGATGCTTTAAAATACTTAGAAACCTTAAAATCAAAAGGGCTAAAAACTGCAACAATAATCGGTAAATTCAGTACTATTGGAGAGGGAAAAATAACTGTGAATTAGAATAAATTGCAACTTCTTGAGTCAAATAACAAGTAAAAAACTACTTATGAAATACTTTATAATTATCAGTGTATTCCTTTTTAGCTGCAATACGTCACCGAGAATTGATAAACAAGTAAGAAATAATTTCTCTGATGGAGAAAAGGAATTAATCGCCCTTTCAAAGACAATAATGAATAATTGTTATTACACAACACTAATAACGATTAACCAAAAAGGACAAGCAAAAGCTCGAGTGATGGAACCTTTTCCTATGGATGAAAAGTTTGAAATTTGGATGGCAACAAATCCCAAAAGTAGAAAAGTTTCAGAAATAACAAATAACTCAAAAACCACAGTTCATTATTTTGATAAATCCACTATGTCCTATGTTTCCTTTTACGGAAACGCTTTTATTATAAATGATGAAAAGACCAAGTCCACAAAATGGAAAAAAGGCTGGGAACGATTTTACAAAAATCAAAAAGATGATTATATGCTTATTCGTTTTATCCCTGACAAGTTTGAATTAATAAGCATTACAAAGGGTTTTACAGGTGACAAAAACACTTGGAAACCTCATGTAGTTGACCTTAGGCTTTAAACAAATAATATATTACTAAATTAACATCTAAAATCTTCAATCCTTGTTCGGTGTTCGATATTCTACCTATTATCAAATATTTTGTAATAACTAAATTTAAAAAGGTGTATTTCATTTTTTCGTATTGGGAGTTTTATCCATCTATTTTATGGAAAGATAAAATTTCCCCGACAGGGGATAAATGTGAATAACCGAGGGTGAAACCCGCGGTATCCTAACAAGTAGAGCACAACTTAACCCAGGCGAAACCTATGCTTGAGACTTCCTATGGTCAGCAAGAAATTTCTCCAAACCATTATCTGTAAGGGGATGTCTCAATAAACCCAAAATAGAATTCAACGGGCTAGTGACTACATCTGCTCCATATTTTGCACATTCTACTATTTGTCTTGGACTTCTGATAGACGCAGCCAAAATCTCGGTATCATAAAGTTGTACAGAATAAATCTCGGCAATCTCTTTTATCAATTCAATTCCATCCCAAGTAATATCATTGACTCTTCCGATAAAGGGAGACAAATATGTCGCTCCGGCTTTAGCAGCGAGAATAGCTTGTCCTGCTGAAAAAACCAAAGTACAATTGGTCTTGATACCCTTGTCTGACAAATACCTAATCGCTTTTATTCCATCTTTAATCATTGGAATCTTTACTACGATATGTTCTGATATTTGCACCAACTCTTCAGCTTCCTTTATCATTCCATCAAAATCTACGGATATAACTTCCGCACTCACATCATTTTGTACGATATCACATATTTCGGCGTAGTGTTTAAATATATTAGACTTTCCTTTTATCCCCTCTTTTGCCATCAATGATGGATTGGTTGTTGCACCATCCAGAATACCAAGTTGCTTAGCTTCTTTGATCTGATCCAAGTTAGCTGTATCTACAAAAAATTTCATTTTAAATAATTTTATTATTAAATGACAAAAGTATAATAAAAAAAGCCAAATCAGTCAAACTGATTGGCTTTTTTATACTTTTTCTTACTCATGATTATTGATGCATCAATTCATACATTCTCTTACCTATTTCAGCAGGAGATATAACTACGTGAACACCATTCTCGGCAAGAATTTTATTTTTTGCCTCAGCGGTATCTTCTTTACCTCCAATGATAGCTCCGGCATGCCCCATAGTTCTACCGGCTGGAGCAGTTTGACCAGCTATATATCCTACTACAGGCTTAGTTCCATTTTCTTTTATCCATTTTGCCGCTTCCGCTTCCATGGTACCACCAATTTCACCAATCATAATGATACCTTTTGTTTCAGGATCTCCCATCAACAATTTCACAGCATCAAGAGTAGTTGTTCCCGGCACCGGATCTCCACCAATACCGATACAAGTTGACTGTCCCATCCCGGTTCTAGTCACTTGATCAACGGCTTCATAAGTCAATGTTCCTGAACGAGAGATTATACCAATATTTCCTTTCTTGTGAATAAAACCGGGCATAATACCCAATTTTGCCTCGCCGGGAGTAATTATACCTGGACAATTTGGTCCTATTAGTACTGCGTCTTTACCTTTTCTATAAGAATCAACTTTAAGCATATCCTGTACAGGAATACCTTCAGTAATTGCAACGACCACCTTTATCCCTGCTTCAATTGCTTCCATAATAGCGTCTGCTGCAAATCTAGGCGGCACAAAAATAATAGTAGTATCAGCGCCAACTTTCTCAACCGCTTCAGCAACTGTATTAAATACCGGTCTATCCAGATGTTTCGTACCTCCTTTACCAGGTGTCACACCTCCTACGACATTTGATCCGTACTCTATCATTTGTTTTGCATGGAAAGTACCTTCATTTCCAGTAAAGCCTTGTACAATAATTTTTGAATCTTTATTAACTAATACACTCATTTGGTTTATTTTTTTGAAACTGCTAAAAAACTAACAATTTCTATTTTACAATATATACTTCTTCATTTTCCTTATGCATATAATACTTTTCTCTTGCAAATCGCACGATATCTTTATTCAAATCGTACTTTTCTTTCATCACGCTTTCATATTTCTGCAAATAATCTTTTTTATCATTTTTCAGTTCCTCTATCCTATTTGACAATTTATACTGTACAAACACATTTTTACTGTCAAAAAATAGCATCCAAATAATAAAAGCTACAAAAACCAGTCCGTATTTATTGAGCACAATGGCTCGAATAAGCACAAACTTGTTGTGATCGGTGTTGGGATTGTTCATGGGACGTTTTAGTTTTTCAGGATGCAAAAATAACGGTTTAAATATTAATACATCAAATTTGTAAAATTATTTATTTATATTTTTATTATTTTAATTGTTTATAAATTACTGTTCTCGTAATTCAATTTCTATCTCTTCTTAATATCTCTACCTGGAAAATAAGCCATATCCCCTAACTCTTCTTCTATTCTCATCAATTGATTGTACTTTGATATCCTATCAGATCTAGAACCTGAACCGGTTTTAATCTGTCCTGTGTTCATTCCTACTGCTAAATCTGCAATAGTAGTATCTTCTGTTTCTCCTGATCTATGACTTATCACATTAGCAAAAGAATTGCTTTTTGCCATATTAATGACATCCAGAGTCTCTGTCAATGTTCCTATTTGATTTAATTTTATTAAAATAGCATTTGCTGTTTTTTCCTCTATTCCTCTTTTCAATCTTTCAGGGTTTGTAACAAATATATCATCACCTACTATTTGAACTTTATCTCCTAACTCCCTGGTAAACTGTTGCCATCCTGCCCAATCATCTTCTGCCAAAGCATCCTCAATAGAAATAATGGGATATCTATTTATCCACTCTTTCCAATATGCAATCATATCGTTTGAGCTCAACTTATCTCCTGTTGATTTTTTTAAATGATATACAGCTTCATCCTCAAGATAATACTCGGAACTAGCCGGGTCAAGTGCTATCATAATGTCCTCTCCAGGTCTATAACCTGCTTTTTCAATAGCGAATAATATTGTTTCGATAGCCTCTTCATTGGATTTGAGATTTGGAGCAAAACCTCCTTCATCTCCTACATTAGTTGAATATCCTTTATCTTTCAAAACTTGTTTGAGATTGTGAAATACCTCAACACCCATCCTTAATGACTCTGAAAAATACTCCGCACCTATCGGCATTACCATAAATTCTTGAAAATCGATACTATTGTCAGCATGTGATCCACCATTCAATATATTCATCATCGGTACAGGTAATGTATGAGCACCTGCTCCTCCAATATATCTATATAATGGCAAATTTGATTCATGTGCTGCTGCTTTAGCAACTGCCAATGAAACACCCAGAATAGCATTCGCGCCTAAATTGGCCTTATTATCTGTACCATCCAAATCAATCATCATCTCATCAATCCTGATTTGATCCATAACGTCTTCTCCTAATATAGCATCTCTTATTGCTCCGTCTACATTCTCACAAGCTTGTAAAACACCTTTGCCCATAAATCTTCTCTTATCACCATCTCTTAATTCTACTGCTTCATGTTTCCCGGTAGAAGCACCTGAAGGAACAATGGCTCTTCCCATTATACCTTTCGCAGTTAACACATCAACCTCTACAGTTGGATTTCCTCTGGAGTCCAGCACTTCTCTGGATCTTATATCAATTATTTCACTCATTTTAATAAATTTTGATTTTTAATACTCAAAAGCAACAATTGCGGCAAAGGTAAAACTAATTTTCAACAAAACAAAACATATTATGATTTTTTGCAATATGTTTATTTTTTGGTTTTTGGGTCTTTGGGATAAATATCTCCAAAATCATCGCTATACCTAAAACCTAAACCCGATTTATTCTCCCAGGTAGTATTGATTTCATCAAATTCTCTTTTGAAAAATAGTCTAAGTCTTAAATTTTTATTCTCCGTTAAAAATAGTTCCACATCGACATTACCCCCTGAAATAAAATTATTTCTTTTGCCAAAATCAGATTTTCCGGTATAATCCGTACCAAATTGAACTTTTATCTTGTCATCCAAAAGCCAAACAGTAGTATTGAGATTATGATACTGTGGTAGAAGATTATTATCATTTTGTACGACAAAAGAACTATTGGTTGAGTTTAGCGAAAAATCAACACCCGATATCAGATCTGATCCGGCTATAGTCTCAGACAAAAGCCCAGTAACATATCCTGACAACTTCGTGGTTAGCCACTCGCTTATAGTATTTATACCACCACTAGCTAAGAATCCACTATTACCCAGATTGCCTACCAAATTTTCATCCGGCAAAAAACTTCCCCATACAAGCAAACCAACTACTTGAGTATATACTGCATTAGGTGAAGACTTAAGCTTCTGTAGTTTACTTACCACTATGCTACTTACTGAATTATCCACATTACTTATACTGAAATCAAAATCAATATTGGGATGTAACAGCGGTCCTGTCAACATTGAAGTCAAAGCTACATCCCCTTTATAATTTCTATTATTATTTGGAATATATTCTGAGATAAAATTCGCCAATGAGATATGATTAGCAAGATAATCCGCCTTAATATCCATTATACCTTCGAATGGATCTCCATACCAATTGATCTTACTGTCGGGTCGTATTGTAAATTCCTTGTTGACAAGTTCATATAATGTAAATAAATATTTTCCTGTCTCAAATTTAAAATCTCCATACATCTCGATATCTTTATCTTGACTAACTAAAAGTCTGATTAAGCCTGTTCCCCTACCAACCAGATTATCTCCTGCATTGGGATCCATTATTATTTTCATTTTTGCAGCATCTGTTATCTTCATGCTCATATCAACATCAATACCTTTGAGTCTATTGACTATCTTATTCTTTACTTTAGTTTTTTTCTCTTTTCTATAATTAATAAATGATTTATCAGCCGAATCTACATATAATTTCACGGGAATAGTGAGGCTAGTCCCTTCACCTGTCTCTGCATCTATTTTCATATAGATAATATTCTTAAATTTCCCTTTGAACTCTGCACTTACTTTACCCAATGCTCTACCCCAATAATCAGGATTCATTTTTTCATTTGTATCCAATGCCAATATTCTATCGGACGTTAATTTCACATCCACTCCAAAATCCCTAAATCTATCAAATGTAATACCTCCGGTAGCAATGCCTTTATTTCCATATTCATCCCTAATCACCGCTCCGGACATATCTATCCCCTTGTCATTGATTGTAAATTTTTGGTTATCAAAATAATAAGGTACTCCTATATAGTCAACAGTCGTCTGTCCATTATATACTACTCCATTTCCTGTAATACTTACTTTCTTGAATGGGCCAAACACACGCATATTAGCAGTGAGTACACCTTCTGTATTAGAAATACCATCGTTTATAATATTTTCCAAAAATTCAAGAGGAAATTTATCTACATTAAAGTCTCCGTAAAAAACTTTCTCTTTTATCTTATAAAAGCCTTTTGATTTGATATGTGATGACACATCATTTAACCCAAAATTAAACACTAGCTTATTTCGGTTGACAGTATCCAGTGCTATTTTAGCATCCATAGAACCATAATACTTGTTATTTATTTTCAGATCGGGAATTTGTATATCGCTTTCGACATATTTCTCTTTAAAAATATTGCTAACTTTGACGAAACCATTGGATTTCCCGGTAAAATGCAATTTTTTATACTTCAGCAATACATTTATCATACCGATATCAAAATCTTCCAATTCTACCTCAACCCCTTTATTATCATTTATATCATTAAAAATAATCTTGCTATCATCTTCACTTATTACAAAATCAGTCAGATTGATATAATTCTTGCCAACTGTAATTCTATTTTGTCCGGAAAACTCTAGATTATCTTCAATAGCTTGGATATGTCCCCCGTAAATCTCAATACCAAAACTATCTTGAAAAGGGATTGTCCTACCTGATAATGCAATATCCTTTATGCTTTTGCCAATAGAATCTACTGAAAACTGGAAAAATAATTCTTCCTTACTAACATCCGTATCAAATTCCAGCCTTGATATATTTGTATTATTATAAAATGCTCTCTCACTATTCAAGCTAAAGTCTCCATACCCTTGATATAGATTAAAATCAGATGTGAATTCCACAACACTATTATTGTCATACTTCACAGTATCTATATTCAATTTCAGGACTAAGCTATCTCGTCTATGATCTGCACTACCGATTAAATTCAGATTATTAAAGCTTATATTTTTTCCTGTAAGTATTTCAAAAACATCTTTGGAATCAGGTATATCCAAATTAAAATCATAATAGTACCCTTTATAGCTGTCCAATTCTTCATTTTTCTTCTTAATGCCTACCACAAACTTTGAAAAATTCCTATCAAAAATACTATAAACTGCTTTTGGAATACTTTTCAACTTATATTTTCCATCAAAATAAAAAGTAAATATATCCGAATCAATATCAACATACCTCTCTCTATTATCCCCAATAACAGAGGAGACATTAAGAGAATCGACAACTACCTGTTTTTTCCCATTTGATAGTATAAATTTTTTCAAGAACATTTTCCCTGAAAAATCTTCTACATTTGAACCGATAAAATCCATATTCACATCCCCTTTTAACTCCAAAGGTATTTTGTATAATTTCAAGGCAAACAAATCAAGCTTATTGATTTTTGCTTTGAAATTATACAAGGGAATAGAATCTTCCATATCTATCAAACCATCCAATTCAAAATTGATGTTTTTGTCCACAATTGACAAATCCCCATTGAATCTTCTTGATTTTACCAGACCATTGATACTAACATCTTTGTACTTATACCCCTTGTACTCAAATGAGTCTATTTTAGCTTTCAACTTGGCATTAGCATTGGTCGAATTGAAGCCTCTACCGTCGACAATATCTCCCTTGACTGATAATACCCCAATTTTATCGTTGCCTAGAAATCGTCCTAAATCAAAACTATTAAGGCTCATATCTCCACTGTACCTCAAGTCTTCTTTTCTATCTCCAATCTTCATCACTAAATCAAAATTGGAATTTCCCAGCTCAGAAACAAGAGTTCCGGAGGCTTGGAAGTCTTTAAGAAGTCCTTCAAAATCCCCATTGAATTCAATCTTACCTAATCTAGGGAAATTACTGCCAAAATTAACTCCATCGGCGATTTCGGCAATATACTTTGAAGTAGAAGATAGCTTGGTATCTGTAAATTTCAAATACTCCATTCCTTTTACTGCTAAGTTTTTCAATCGAAATGCAGTACTCAAGTTAAACCTATCTTCCACGTTTATATTAAAACTCTTTGATTTCAAATCATTAAATACACCTGTGACATTCCCTTTGAATTTCACCAAGCGATTTTTGTTGTGAACCAAAGGAGATTCCTCACTAATCTTAGGAGCAAAATAAATAATATCCTTAAATTTTAATTGACTTTCTCGAAATTTCCCTTTTAAAAGAACTTTATCTTCAAATGAGTTAAAATCTTTTTTGCTTTTGTACTTTAGAGCAACCTCGCCCTTTATCCTTGAGCTTTCTGTTTTTAAATTAAGACCTTTTAGATTAATTCCTGTATTATTAACTGTACCTGAATCAATAACCATATTATCAATAGTAAAACCGTTTTTCTCGATTAAACTCATTTTCTTTATCGAAAAATTTAGCTCTCCAAGGCTATCCAAACCCATATCGTACAACAACATATTAAGCTTATCAACTTCCAAATCTGCAAAATCTATATAGTCAAATGTTTTCTTTAAATAATGCCGCTTTTTACCCTTTTCATATTTAAGTTTTCCATCTTGTATATTTAAATGTCCAACTTTGAACAAAAAACCCAGATTGATAATATTAGTATTCAACTTACCGGTATTGCCCGCTAATTGCAGATTTTTTTTCCTTGATATCTCCACTGATGGGCGATACAAATCCAAGCTTTTTATCCTGATAAACTTTTTGCATAAATCTATATAGTCAAAAACAATTGATGCTTCTTCAATTTTTATAAGTTCATCATTTGGTTTATCAAATAGTCTATTGGATATTGAAACATTGACCATATCAATCCTGTCAATATCAAGTACAGCACATTTGCTTTTCCCTCTCTTTTTATTACCTAATTTGTATAAAAAATCTTGTAGATTGGAACGTTCATCCCCCTTATTTTTAACGATATTAAGATTGGCGTTTTCAAGTTTCACTTCTGAAAAATCAAATTCATTAAAGAGAAACATCGACAAAAGATTATCAACTAAGCTTGTGCTGAAACTACCTGCTTGAATCATAGGCTGATTATCCAAATCTATGATAGAAAAATCTTTAAGTTGAATTCCCTTATTGATATTAAGTGCAACCTCTTTCAACTTAACTCCATACCCAGTCTTTTTATAAATATAATCACCCGCATTTGATGCAATTTCCTCTTGGATCAAGGGGCTATTGAGGGCAATGGCAAGCATATTCAATATAATCAAGAATACGATAAAAAGCTTTTTTAAAGACCATCTAAAGCCTTTTCTCTTTTTCTTTCTCTCTACAACATCCAATATTTTTTGCTTTTCTTGATTCATTGAAATAATTCACTAATATTGAGCTTAATTAACCTTTTCTTGATTTATTCAAACCGTAAATGGTTTAAATATATTTCTCTATTTATTAACAATAATCCGGCTTTAACACAAATTAACTATAAAAATCATAAAAAATATATTTATTGAATAACAATATTTAATTGTAAAGCCATTTTTTTCTTTTCTTCCAAAAGCTTTTGATGAAGTTTTAACAATGTGATATATTCTTCCGATCCTGTATCTTGCTCAGACATTTTTTTATTATTCTCTTTTATTATTTTGTTTAGTTTTTTATATGTAAGCCGCATTACAGCTTGTTTTGTCTCTTCTACTTGATTATTTTCAGGTGGCTTTTGAGTTTGCAATTCCATTCCCCTACTCGCCCAGTCTGCATAATCATATGGATTCATAACCAATTCCACATACATTCTTCGAATCTCACTATCTTCGTTGTTGGAATAAAATAATTCATCGGGGATATGCCCTTGTTCCCTTTGTTTTAATGCTAATTGGATTATTTTCTTATAAGTACTATTTTCAAAGTATTCTAATGTATCCAATACATTCATAATGATAAAATCAACTACTAATAACTCCTCATCTTTGTCAAAATACAAATGCCCTTTTTCCATTAAAACTTTCACTACTGCCCTTTCTTGATATTCATCGGATCTCAATAGATATGTCTGCGAAGGAGCAACTACTTTGGTATCGTCGTCGACTATATCCATAGGTGCCTCCATAGATTCAGCCCTCTTCTGTTTGATCACTCTGTCTTTAATCTCCTTTTTTATCAATTTATTGGTTTCGGAAACTATTATTTTTTCGTCCACATCCAATAAATTACTGCATTCTTTTACGTACATTGACCTTATAAGCGGATCGCTTACTTTTGATAATGTAGAAACTATATCCTTGAGTATATATGCTCGTTTTACCGGATCTCCTGAAGTTTCCTGAAGAAGCAATTGTGTCTTATACAAGATAAAATCTTTCTCGTTTTCTTCAACAAACTTTAAAAATTCAGTGGGCCCTACTTCCTTCATATAGCTATCCGGATCGTGATTTTCAGGCAAAATAACGAGTTTCACCATGATATTTTCCGCCAAAATCAAGTCCATTCCTCTCATTGCTGCATTTATTCCGGCAGCATCTCCATCATATAATATTTTGATTGTATTGGTATACCTTTTTATCAATCTCACTTGGTCAGAAGTCAATGAGGTACCGGATGAAGCTACTACATTTTCGATTCCTCCTTGAACCAAACTTAAAACATCAGTATAACCCTCGACCAAAATACAATAATCCAGCTTCCTGATTTCATTTTTTGCAAAATAAAGACCGTAAAGAATCTTCCTTTTATTGTAAATTTCAGATTCAGGTGAATTAATATACTTAGGCATTTTGGGATTATTCCCCATAATTCTACCGGCAAAACCAATGGCTTTACCTGTGAGATTGTGTATAGTGAACATGACCCTGTTTCTAAAAAAATCATAATCTTTTTTGGAAACCAAGCCGAGTTCTTTGAGATACTCCATCTTGTACCCTTCTCTATCGGCAGCCTGTGTCAAATCTTTTGAGTCATCAACTGCAAAACCCAAATCAAATTTTTTGATTATCGATTCTCTAAAACCTCGCTCTTTAAAGTAGGCGAGACCAATATTGACACCTTGTTGTGTTTTAAACAAATTGTCAGCGAAGCGTTTTTTTGCCCATTCATTAACGATAAACAGACTATCTCTTTTTTCTTGAGACTCTTTTTGCTCGCTAGACATCTCTATCTCCTCCAACTCTATATTGTACATCTGCGCGATAAACTTTATCGCCTCTATATAACTATACCCCTCGTGCTCCATCACGAAATTGACGGAATTACCACCCTTTCCGCAACCAAAGCATTTATAGATATTTTTTGCAGGAGAAACAGTAAAAGAAGGTGTTTTTTCATTGTGAAAAGGGCACAAGCCAATAAAATTTACCCCTCGCCGCTTTAAGCCCACAAAGTTGCCGACCACTTCTTCTACTTTAGCAGTCTCAAAAACCCGTTCTATCGAACGTTTAGATATCAATTACTTTAATTTCTGGTGAAAAATATACTTTTCGATCTTTCTAAATCTAATCTATTGCTTTTTCAAGTTCTTCAGTCATCTCCAAATTGTGAAATACTGCTTGTACATCATCCAAATCTTCAAGATACTCAATAAGAGCTAATACCTTGGTCGCATCTTCGACATTCAATTCAGTAGTGGTAGTTGGCACTCGTTCCAAAACCGCACTTTTTGGCTCAATCTTCAACTCTTCAAGTTTTTTTTGCATATTTCCAAAATCAGAAAAATCAACTGTGATTTCAACCTCTTTGGTTTCCTCATCGTATTCAAATTCTTCAGCGCCTGCATCGATAAACTCCAACTCCAATTCTTCCAAATCATGATCTCCTTTGTCAATAACAAAAATACCTTTACGTTCGAATAGAAAACTAACAGAACCTGTTGTCGCCAAACTACCGCCCCTTTTATTGAATACTGCTCTAACATCACTAACAGTTCGTTGATTGTTATCCGTCATTGTTTCAACAAAAATAGCAACTCCTCCCGGACCATATCCTTCAAAAGTAGGCTGAAACATCGCATCATTTTTCGTCTCAACAGCTTTTTTAATCGCTCTTTCTATTGTCTCCTTAGGCATATTTACCCCCTTGGCATTAGCCACTGCCAATCTCAATCTGGGATTAAAATCTATATCTCCACTCTGCCCTTCTTTAACGGCAACACTAATTTCCTTAATAAGTCTTCCAAATATTTTGGATCTCTTTGCATCATTAGCACCTTTCTTTCTTTTAATCTTCGACCATTTACTATGTCCTGACATATTATCTTGTTTTTTGCAAAAATATACAATTATTAGAAATATTAGGTATAAGAATACTTAAAACCTATTGGAATGGTTAAAATATTCTTGTGTAATGGAATAAAAGATGCCTCCTTAGTGTGATTTGCAGGCATCTCCTGATCTGATAAGCGAATGTTCTTGACCTCGTTTCTAAATTTTGAAATTCGAACACTGATTAACGATTGAAGATTTTTGATTTATTTAAACAGAATGAACGCCAATTAATACCGATGTACAACTGGACAGACTGATTAATAATATGCAATTTTTCCTATTGTTTCAATACTTCTAAATATCTCATCCTTTCCAACTCTAAAATCAGCGTTCGTTATTCGGCGTTCGACATTTATGTATAACTCGGCTTCAAAATCACTCCTTGCAGTCATGCTTTCGAGTCCTAAGTTTTACCTATTTTACTACTAACTCAAAACCGGAACACAAAACTCGGAACTCAAAACACGAAACACCGAACACCGAACACAAAACACAAAACAAAAACAATAAATCACCTCAACAATAAAATCTGTCCCGTCTCCGTCTCCTTGCCACATGGAGAATCTATCACTATCTTATACAGATATACGCCCGGAGCTTGTGCTTTTCCCTTGTAGCTACCATCCCAATACTCATCACCTTCGGACTCATATACTTTCTCTCCCCATCTGTCAAATATCTGCGTGGACTCTATATATACATTTTGCGCTTGGTATATTTTGAAGCTTTTGTTTATCTCTTCTGTACCGGAAGGGAAAAATGCATTGGGTATCAGATAAGGGATTGAATCAGGTACAATGAAGGATCGTTGCAGCTTACAACCACTTTTGTCCTGTATCGTCACTCTGTATATCCCCTTGGTCAATCCCGATATATCCTCTCCTTGCTCTCCTGTACTCCAGTCAAAGGCATAAGGCGGATTATTACCTTCAATACTTAGGTCTATTGCTCCGCTCCCACAACCGTAATCCGATATTATAGTACTATCAAGCTCTATCTCACTTAAACCAAGACTCAACTGCACTATACTATCGCATCCATACTGACTCTTAAGCACTACCTCATATTCCCCTTCTTCCGTAAATATCTCCTCCCCTATCTTAATGCTATCACCCGGGCAGATAAAAGTATCAATCTCGACTTGGGGCGTCGGATGTACATTGAGATATAGCTGCACCACGCTATCCACTCCATACGATGCCATAAGCGTATCTACATAATGACCGGAAGTAGTTATCACAGTGTCATTGAATATATAATTAGAGCCTTCACAGAGCTCAATGTTAAGTGTATCGCGGGCGGGGATTTGAAAGATGTAGGCGGCACCGTTAACAACAATAAATTTATCTTCGATTATTGAATAATAGTAAGTAGTATCTGATATTGCACCTGCCACAACTGTCTCTCCATCTCTATCCAGAAAATGTCCAAAATTTGCATAAGTACTATCTCCCTTAGGGGGATGTATCTCACTATATTTTGACCAAATACCGTTTTTTAATTTATAATACTCTATTACTCCTTTTTCAAAGAAAAGTCTTTCATCATCTTTTTTTTTCCTTGTTTCTGCAGAAATCAATAAATCATTTCCGGTTATATCTATTGCCCATCCATATGCATTTTTTCCTCTTCTATTTATTTTTTGCATCAATTCCCATTTATTTCCTGTATTTTTATAAATATAAACACCTTTATTGTAACCCCCATTTTTTAACCCACTTGAATCTCTAGCAGCTGTAATTCCAATAAACTTGTTATCAGGAGAAATTGTAACTGCACTTCCAAACAAACTCCATATATAATAGGGATCAGGTTGAAATATTTCCTGTATGATATCCCAACTCACACCATTGTACTTCAATATAAAAACTTTTCCTCCATGTTTATCCTTTTCGGAATATTCATTTACCCCTATTATCGCATATTCATCTGTCATTTTGAGTATTTTCCAGTATGAATTCTCAGCACCAACCTCAGACTTGATTTTAGTATTCAAATTATATTTTCCATTTTGAAATTTATAAAAATAAATATATTCAATAGTTTTTCCTTGAATAATATCAAATTCAGAAGATGTGATAATTATCCAATCCTTATAGAGATATTTTGCAAATATACCTTTAGTCGGTACTACTATTTTATCCAATATAGAAAAATTCTCATTAGAATTCTTGCTAAAAACCAAAACTGTATCTAAGAGTACAAAATTACCGGTACCTTTTGATATAGCAAATTTACCTTCAGAATAATTACTAAATCCGTCTTCGTAATCCAAGCTATCATTTTTATATTCATAAACTATTTCCCATTTTTTATTTTTCCTTTTAAATAACGTGCTTATTTTGGGGAAATCTAATTGTTTAATATCCCCCGCTACTGATTCTATAAAAACATAATCTCCTTCTATAGAATTATTCGAACCGAAAGTAGTATGTGAACTAGGATAGCCACAAAAGACTTTCTGTATTTGGCTATAAGAAATATTCGTAAAAAAGATAATAAAAAACATAAAAAAAAATCTCTTCATAATATTCAGGATATTAAATTTTAGGAAAATGAAAAGGGGCTGTGATATTAATATAAATCACAACCCCTAATAATCAATTTATTGCTTAACTATTTTTTCAACGGTATAGTTCTTATTATCTGTATCAAATATCTTCATCAAATATATTCCTCTTCCAATCTCTGTAAAATCCAACGATACTTCATAAACATTTGCTCTTATATCAAATCGTTTGACCATAGTACCCGACACAGTATAAAGCTCTATATGTTTCCCTACTGATTGCACAGCATCAAAATCAATAGTAATGCGCCCGTCAGTCACTGTTGGATAAATCCTATAAGTTCGATTTACATCTATAGCAGTCAATGCTTCAGATTGCAAATGTGAATGATATATATCATTTAAATTATCATTTCCCTCATTTGCATAATTTCCTCCCAAACAATCATAGGTCGGTGGAAAATTTGGATAAAAATAAACATGATGATTTGGATCACTAATATAAGGTAAAATACTACAATTTGGCTTATCAAAATCCCATATTTCAAAATCCAATTGATATATAAATATTTTTGAGTTTTTTATTCTAAGATTGAGTTTACATAAATCAGGTGGTGATCCTTGTCCATAACTATGCATCCACATTGCTGTTCCATATAGTGTACCATATGCAGGCATAGTATTACCTAAATCCAAAAAATCATTCAAGTCTCTTTCAAAATCATAAATATTGGGCGGAAAAGAACACTGGTCTGCAACATGGCAATAGTAAGGGAAATCAAAAATACCTCCGGGATTATTTGATGAATTGATATAGTGAGGTACATTATTTCCATCCAAATAATAGAATCCTTTTAATTCGGGCATTTCTTTACCAGTACCAAAAGCACCAGGGCTATAAAACTCACAATAGCTAAATGATGAAGAGCATGATGCATAACAATCTCCGTTGGCGACTACAACATCGTCCGAATAAATAAATCCAAATGTTCCACAAACTGTCTTCGCCTCAAATTCAAAGCTGATATTTTGAATACTCTGCCCATAATCAAAATAAAATGAAGCCACGTCGGTCAGATTATAAATTTTTGTGTGGTAAAATCCTGTATTCCAATTCATATTTTGATAATTCAATAAATATTGCGCCCCTTGCAAAACTACTATATCAATCTCGCATTTAAATTCTCGACATTCCTGTTGATTCAATGTAAAAGTTCTAGTCACGCTCAACACTATTTTATTTCCACAATTATCTTGGATCGTTTCAGTAGAGACATAGGTCTGCCCCATCATCCCCAGTCCCCAAAACACAATCAAAACCGTGAAAATCAGGCGAGTGAGTGAGTGAGTGAGTGAGTGAGTGAGTGAGTGTAATTTAATAAATTTTTTCATAATAAATAAATTTATAGGTTAAAAAAATAAAAATAATTTCATTATTTTCTCTCATACACGCCGGGGGGTCGACATATCCAATACCCAAAGGTATTAAATAATAATGAATTATGCAAATAATTTGTTTACTTTTTTGAAGTTTGGATGTTTATTTGCAAAGAGGTCAAGAGACCTTTTGCGGGGAGAGTGTGCTTCAGACTTCTGAGGTAGAATGGAAGATTTTATTTTCATTTCAGAGACGATTCTCCCAGATAAGCGAGCGTCTCCTGACCTCGCTTTTATACTTTCAATAGAATATACAAAAGTGAATTCTTAGGGGGGCAATCCTTCTAAAATCATAAATCGTTAATCAGTGTTCATTATTCAGTTATGAATTTCGAACACTGAACACCGATTAACGATATATGATTTATTTGATTATCTCATCCTTTCCAAATCTAAAATCAGCGTTCGTTATTCGGCGTTCGACATTTATGTATAACTCGGCTTCAAAATCACTCCTTGTAGTCGTGCTTTCGAGTCCTAAGCTTTCCCTATTTTACTACTAACTCAAAACCGGAACACAAAACTCGGAACACAAAACACAAAACACAAAACACCGAACACCGAACACAAAACAAAAACAATAAATCACCTCAACAATAAAATCTGTCCCGTCTTCGTCTCCTTACCACATGGAGAATCTATCACTATCTTATACAGATATACGCCCGGAGCTTGTGCTTTTCCCTTGTAGCTACCATCCCAATACTCATCGCCTTCGGACTCATATACTTTCTCTCCCCATCTGTCAAATATTTGTGTGGACTCTATATGTACATTTTGCGCTTGGTATATTTTGAAGCTTTTGTTTATCTCGTCTGTGCCGGAAGGGAAAAATGCATTGGGAATCAAATAAGGAATTGAATCAGGTACAATGAAGGATCGTTGCAGTTCACAACCACTCTTGTCCCTTATCGTCACGCTGTATGTTCCCTTGGGCAATCCCGATATATCCTCTCCTTGCTCTCCCGTACTCCAGTCATAGGCATAAGGTGGATTATTCTCGACAATGCTAATATCTATTACGCCGCTTCCACATCCATAATCCGATATTATAGTACTATCAAGAAGCTCTATATCACTTATACCAAGGTTTAACTGCACTATACTATCGCATCCATAACTGCTCTTAAGCATCACCTCATACTCCCCTTCTTCCGTAAATATCTCCTCTCCAATCTTGATGCTATCATCCGAGCAGATAAAAGTGTCAATTTCTACTTGTGGCGCAGGATGTACATTGAGATATAGCTGCACCACGCTATCCACTCCATACGATGCCATAAGCGTATCTACATAATGCCCGGAAGTGGTTATCACAGTGTCATTGAATGTATAGCTACCTCCTTCGCATAGCTCTATATTTAGGGTATCGCGGGCGGGGATTTGGAAGATGTAGGCAGCACCGTTTCCTTCTTGAACTGGACCATTTCCTTTATGATATGTAGCATCATAAGATGCCCCAACCACAACTGTTTCTCCTTCTTGATCTATACTTACGCCAAACAAATCAAAATCCGTATTGTTCTGTGGTTGTATTTTTGCCTTTCTAACCCATTTGACACCGTCAAATTCATACTGAAATATCATTCCTGCTTTATAAAATCCATAACCACTCACTAATAATACACCATTTTCCAAACTCATAGAATTCCCATAGGCAACCCCACCTAATGCTTCTGGTTCTGTTAATTTTTGAAATAGAACAAATTTATCATCAACTAATTTATACACATAAACCTTTGGAATTTTGTCTATGCTATAAAATGCTCCAACAAACAAAAACTGATTATCGTCCGATATTTCTGTACTGACTCCAAAATTATCTCCTCTTTTTAATATTTCAGGATGACGTATTAGTTGATATGGTTTAAAGTGACCATCTTCTTTTTTATAGACTTCAACTTTCCCATTTTTCCGACCATTGTCATAAGACGTCATATCACCTATTACTAAAAACCTATCAGTCATATGATACTTTTCAGTAGATGGAAAACCTTGATTACTCCTGTCATCACCTAAAAAGCTAAATGAGTCTTTTAATAACCATTGCTCATCAAGCAGCCTATAAAAATAATCTTTGTATACGCTTGAATCAGATTGATTGTCTATTTTCCGATACATAAACCAATCTTTATGCAAACATAAACCACTTATTATTCTACCTTGAAATGCCCCAATCAATATTTCTGATTGAACGACGAAATCACCATTTTGTTCTTTCAATAAAAATAGCGTATCCGATATATATTGATTATCAGCCACATTAACAGATATCAAATAACCATTATCCATCCGAGTTGTAAAATTTCCATCTACAGTTGCATTAAATTCGGTTTTTCTCTTATATTTGTTTTCTAAATATTGCCATTCTTTCCCATTTTTACTAAAAAAATATAATCTTTCCGATCCATACAACTTTGTCTCATGTAATCCAAAATCTCCGGTAGCAATAATTTTACCTCGGTCTATACCGACATAGCTACCAAAATATAAACTACTATCAACATTTGGAGCATATATTTTTTGTATTTGTCCAAAACTAAATGAGTTACAAAAAACAACAATAAACATACTTAATGAACAATTGATTATTAT
>JALVAD010000204.1 GCA_027011385.1 Saprospiraceae bacterium
TTATAACAATATCTCATATTTCAATAAATGGGACGGTATAGCTCTAGGTAGTGTTACAGCTGACCCCAATATAACCGTCACTCCGGTAAAAAACATAAAAGTAATTAACAATACTTGTTACAAAAATGGTTCTTATCAGAGTGGATGGGGATATGGTATTTTGGTAAACAACGATGATTTGCAAGATGTATTGATAAGAAATAATATCTGTAGCCGAAATAGTGCGCAAATCGCAATTGAAAATATAGACTCCATATCACAAGTTGATCACAATCTGATTTTCGGATACAATGATGCTGCAAGTTGTGTATATGGGGCAGATTCAGTAATAGGAGATCCTTTATTTGTTGACACATTGTCTTTTGATTTTCATTTACAAGACAATTCACTGGCAATTGAGGCAGGAATATATCTGGATTCTATCTCTTTAGATAGGGATAGTGTTCCGCGTCCGCTATTGGTAAAACCCGATATAGGTGCTTATGAAAACGGTATTTATTGGATAGGACAGGTTAACAACGATTGGAATGAACCAGCCAATTGGTCCAACAATCAAATCCCTACTTTGACAGACAAGGTTACAATTCCACCGCCTGAGTATTACAAATATCGCTTGGAAGTAAATGTCAATTCACAAATAAAAGCAATATACATTAACAAAAATGCAAAAATGCTGATAAAGGATAATGTAGGGTTTGATGTGGAGGAATGAATCAAGGAAATAAGACTTTATCTCAAGATTTTTTGAAAAATGCGTAATAAATATATAAATTTGTTCCGCATAAAACATAGACATGTCATCAGACTTGCTATCGCTGCGTCCGCTGCATGTACTGACCGATCAGACTGCGCAAAAACTTATAAATAGAAATTAATGAGAACTGAATATCAAATAATTAGGGAGTAAAATGTCAGTAAAATTGGGGTTAATGCGCAGACTCCCGTTATCTGCAAGGCTAAGAAAACCTCCTGAACCAAAACAATGATGAAAAAGACATCGGAATTATGAAAACACGAAAATCATTGACCATTTTTTTGCTTCTCTTAATTGGGTATTTTTCCTATGGACAAAATGATTCCTTAAACAACAAATATTTTTCAATTGGCAGTAAGACTTCTGGAATTTGTTTTGGTAATTCAAGTAAATACAATGGACTAAGACTTAATTTATGGGATAAAGGATTGAATTATGGTGATAAAGAATCTGAAAGAATTAATGGAATTAATATTTCATTTGCCGCAATAAGTGAGGAAACAAATGGACTTCAAATCGGAGGAATAGTTGCTCATACTAAAAAAATGAATGGTTTGTCGATTGCAAGTATTTGGCAAAACTCTGACAAAATGAATGGACTTGCAGTCAGTTTCGGAATTAACAGCGATACTTTAAATGGTGTGTTCGTTGGATTTGGTATATCACCTCCGAATAGAAATATTGACAATAGAGTTATAAATGGACTTGCTCTAGGTGTATTTGTTGGTGCGGAAAAGGTCAGAGGTGGAGCAATTGGACTTTTTAATAGTTATTCCAAAAAACAAATTGGGATTTCTGTATCCGTTTTAAATAAAACTGAAGAATTACATGGTTTACAGATTGGATTATTAAATTATGCTGGAAATAACCCAAAACTTTTAAGGTGATTACCAATAATAAATTTTCATCTGTAATATTGACATAGAATAGAAATCAAAAAAAAGCACAGCTTGCAACAATAAATATACAGCATACCGCAATCAGTTGTAAATATGATGTTTATGCGTATTAATTTAATATATTTGTAAGCAGTAAAATATGAAATATTAAAGTGGTATGCAGCATATTAAACCCGTTATGTAGGATAGTGTGCACTAACTAGAATTATTTAATGGGAGCCCAAAAGAAAATGCAATCCAAATATTTAGATTATAAATAAAATATTAATTAATTACAATAAATAATAAGAATCTATAGTTCTCATATCGAAAACATTATTATCTTTGTTTTATGAAGAGAATACTATCCAAGAAGACATTAAGAAAATTTTGGGAGAAATATCCAAATTCAAAAGATTATTTTGAGACTTGGTATGAGACTGTAAAATTAGCTACTTGGAATTCACCAAATAAAATACAACAATTTTATGCGACAATAAGTATTTTAAAGAATTCAAGAGTCGTCTTTAATATTAAAGGAAATGACTATAGGTTAGTTGCTAAAATAAATTATAGGAAGCAATGGCTTTTCATTCGCTTTATTGGAACACACTTAGAATACGATCAAATTGATGCAAATAAAATATAATATTATGAAATTAATAGAAACTGAATTTGAATATAATAAAGCATTAAAAAGAATGGAGGAAATTTTTGATGCTGAGCCAAATACTAAAGAAGGTCAAGAAGCAGATGTTTTAGCTTTACTGATTGAGGATTATGAAGAAGAAAATTACAAAATAGATTCCCCAGACCCAATAGTTGCAATTAAAATAAGAATGGAAGAACTGGAATTGAAACAAAAAGATTTGGTTGGAGTTGTTGGATCCAAAGGTATTGTTTCTGAAGTTTTAAATAAGAAAAGACGACTAACCATTAATATGATTAGAAATCTATCTGATAAACTTAAAATTGCAGTTAATGTTTTAATACAGGAATATCACTTAAACTCATAAATCTACCCTACATAACACTAGTGACAAGAAGGTATAGACAGTGAAAATAAAGAAAAAGCATCAAAATCTCTAATTATAATTCAAGTGCTTTGCGACTTGAAATTGAAATTGAATATTTGGTAGGATTAAGCAAAATCTTGTTTTAAAAGTAAAATCGATTTTTTTTATAAAAGAGAAGTTTACATTGAAACCAAAATAGTATTATCTATGTTCTTTAAGAAAGAATTAATTCAATAATTATGGAAAACATATCAGTAATTAGATTGATGAGGTTGATTAAACCATTAAGTTTCGAACTGAAACTTGAAATTTTATCAGAATTGACTAATAATCTTAAAGGTAAGTTTAAATCAAAAGGAAATGAAAAAGAAAATTTACTAAATGAATTATTTGGTTCTTGGGATGAAACAAGCGATGAGTTGGTGGAAGAAATATACAATAGTAGAG
>JALVAD010000205.1 GCA_027011385.1 Saprospiraceae bacterium
ACATTAGGTAACTATACACATCATAATACTTGGAAATAATCTAATTAAAGTGGTAAATTTAACTAAAGTAAAAATATCAGCCCGTAAGGATAATTCAAGCAAAATGCTTAATAGATTTACTAAAATGAATTTGGTTCAGGATATTTATGGCCTATCTTCATTTGAAATTTATTACAGACTGGATATGATAGAAAAAGTAGATGAATTTCCAATTAAAAATTCTACAGATTTGATTGGCGAAAGCATTACGGTTTCATCCATATCAGTCAATAAAAAAGAGGAAAAAACAATTAAAAATTATAAGATGGTAATTGTTCAAATATCCTCAAGAAAACATTCCGTGTCAAACAGGGATGAAATTGTGGTTCATGGATATAGCCCTGAATGGTTTTTAAACGGAAGAAAAAAGAACCGTGCATTTATCAATAATTCTTTGGGTGAAATAGTGCAAAAAATAATGAAGCCATATCCCAAACCATTATTTGACATAGATAGCAAACCTGAATATAAAAAGAAAATTCCTTATACTGTCCAATATATGGAAACGGATTTGGAATTTTTAAGGAGATTGGCAAATAGATATGGAGAGTGGTTTTATAACAATGGCAGTACTATTTGTTTTAGTAAATTGCCCGGAGCTACTTCTGAATTAACACTCGGGATATCATTAAATAAATTTGAATATGATATTAAAATGAATGCTTTTTCTGATGAGAGTTTAGCATATAACAGTTCATCCGGCAAAAATATCAAAACTGAGTATAAATCAGATGAAATTAAGGGAAAAGTAGATATTTATCACAAAAAGGTAATAGATAAAGCAAAAAAGAAATTTATAAATGAAGGCAATATTGAGGTCGCTTATATGCCTTTGGAAGAAGAAAATGCTGAAACAATATTGAAGAGTTCAAAGGAATTAAAAGGTAATGCGAATATTGTAAATATGGCAACTATCACGGCTGAAAGCATTTTACCGGATATTGAGATAGGGCAAAAATTAAAAATATCAGGATTTGATAAAGATAAAAACAAATTTTCGTATGGTGAATATATTGTCGAAAGAATAGAGCATTATTTTGATGAAAATTATGGCTATAATAACAAAATGATATTGCAATCATCGAAAATCGCTTTTTCGAGAAGTACTGATCCCGAACTGATTCCTGTATGCCACGATTTGAAAAAAGCAAGGGTAACTGATATTGAAGATTCTGATAAATTGGGAAGAATCAAAGTCAAATTTCCCTGGATGAATAAGGATGGAGAAACCGAAAGTCCTTGGATACAGGTTAGTCGCCCGTATATTTCAGAAAAAGGAGGCATATTTTTTCTTCCTGAAATTGGCAGTGAAGTTTTGGTAGGATTTGAAAGTGGTAATATGGAAAGACCTTATGTATATGGAAGTCTATATAGTAAGGGTACATACAAGCCTGATAATGCATGGAAAAAAGAAAACTACTATTTGAGAAGTGCTTCGGGACATACTATTCATTTTGCAGATGAATCCGGCAACCAAAATATCACTATTTACGATTCTGAAAAATATAACAAAATAACATTATCAGTATCCGACAAAAAATTGACAATAGAATCAGAAGGTGATATCCTGGTAAAATCTCAAGGCGATATGCAAATTAAAGCAACAGGAGATTTGAAGATGGATTCCGATCAAAAGATAATTATGACAGGAAAATCCGGAGTCGAAATTAACTCAAATGCCGAAGTCGGAATAAAAGCTGATGCAGGAATTACGGGTGATACAAAAGGAAATATGCAATTGTCGGGAGCAACATTCAAAGCTGAAGGAAAAGGAACTGCAGAAATTTCCTCTTCCGGTATTACAACGGTAAAAGGAAGTATGGTAAAAATCAATTGATAATTAAATAATTAAATAAAAAAAAGTTATGATGGCAGCAAGAGTAGGCGATATGCATGTGTGTCCGATGATGACACCGGGTTTGCCCCCTATACCGCACGTGGGAGGTCCCGTACTGCCTCCGGGAAGTGTTACCGTATTGATAGGAGGGATGCCGGCGGCAAAAGTTGGAGATATGTGCTTATGTGTAGGACCTCCGGATAGTATTGTCAGTGGTTCTACCACAGTATTTATCTGCGGTGCACCCACTGCGAGAGTTGGTGATATGACCGCACATGGCGGAAGTATCACTGTCGGATGTCCCAATGTGATGATAGGAGGATGATTTTTTTATAAACGAGAGTAAAATATTAATACTACATGAATATAGAAACCGTAAATACAATATTGAGATTTGGAAGTATAGCATTAGTAATACTATTTATAGTGATACTTATCATTTTTGTCAGAAAAGTTTTGAAATACAAGGCTATTTCAATCTCATATTGGATTATTGCAGCTAGCTTATTGGCATTATCGATAGTTCCCTTCTTTTTTGCCGATAGAATATCTCAAAAGACAGCTATTGTTTTTTCACAGAGTTATATACTGCTTTTAGGTATAATTAATATTGTGATTATAGCGTACATTTTGCCTTGGTATGAGGAACAGAAATTCAGATGGAAGTTTGTTTACACACTGATTATTCTGCTCCTTTCGGTATTGTTACTAACTTTTGGAATGGATAAACTCATAGGATTATCAATCTTTATACCGGAATTGTTTGCATCACTGATATGGTTTTTGTTACCGCTTGTGATTCTTGAAATGGTTGTTTCATATTCGAAAATACCAAAACAAAGATATATTCAGTGGTTTTATCCTGTGGACAATCCACCAAGAGAGCCTTCTGATAGTGAGCTTTTGGATCCGATAGTGATAAGTTTTGTTTTGAAAAAACGCGATAAAAGTGACGAAGAATTGGTTTTTAGATCAAAAGCACCGATGAGAATGGAATTGGGAAAATTGTTTTATTATTTTATAAATGATTATAACGCAAAAAACCCAAATTCAACTATCAAATATCTTGATGATGAAGGACAAGTATATAGTTGGAATTTGGTTAAGAAAAAGAATTCTATATTTTCTACTAAAGCGGGAATAGATCCTTATAGTTCTGTACAGGAGAATAAACTTATTGAAAATGATATTATTCTTTGTTTTC
>JALVAD010000206.1 GCA_027011385.1 Saprospiraceae bacterium
CCATTGTGTACAGCTATTCCAATAAAATAATCGGGATATTTATTAGCCATATAATCTAATGCAACAGCCCCTCTAGGACACCACCCACACCAAGTACCTGTCAGTTCCTCACCAACATATTTTTTTTCGGCAGCAGGAACAACAGCTACAGTTGCAACATACTTTTTATTATTTTCAATATTATCATCTGCATTGCCATTTATGGTTAAAATTTCAATATTCAAGATATTTTCACCTGCGATTAAGGAGATAGAATCATCAAACTCAAATGTATATCTATCTAAAGTCTTTAATGAAATATTATCAAAAGTTTTAGTTCCGCTTTGCGCGCCATAAGTCCATTTCGCCTCAAAACCGGTTATAGTATCAATACCAACATTGATTAATTCACCGGAAATGCTACTCTTCATCCCTGTCAATCCCAAAGTATTTTCGGCTGAAGCATTGAGCAAAGCTCCATCTTTTTGTAGTGGAACAAATGGCTCAAAATCAAAACTAAAATCATCAATATAGTAAGATGATTGTTCATTTCCTCCAACAGATTTACTATTTACCGGGTAAAAGTCAATTGCTGAGAACTTATTAATTGCTGAAGCAAAACTTCCTACAACTTCTCCCTCGATTTCAACTGTCCATAAATTTATGGTCAAATCCCCAACTATTTTTAAGCTAAACCAAGTATTAGTCGGATATGTGCTGTTTATTGAAATTATACTATTACCACTCTGAGTTACATAAAACTTACCATCATTGACCATATAGACATCAAAAGTATATGCATCACCCAATTTACTTGCTCCTTGAAAGTTGAAATACCCTCCTTTATCCTTGTCAACAAACACCTTTGTCTCAACTGTAATTATACCTGTTTCATAAACTTGAGGTGCAGGAAATACCAAATCCGTAGGCCCCCCGTTTGCTTGTACTGACTTTAAATAAACAGACTTTGTACCTGATTTAGCCTGAACATCGGATATCTTAGCGTCTTCACTTGTTCCCGGTTTATTTGACCAGGTAGTCCAAGTATCAGAGCTTTTTGCTAAGTAACTTCCGACATCATAGCTTTCAAAATCATCGCTGAAATTGTATGCGTCTTGTGAAATTCCTTGTAAACTAAAAAATGCTATTATTGCGATAGCAAATCCTTTAATAGTGTAATTTTTTAACATAAATCTAAATTTAATTAATTATTGAAATTAAGAGAAAGCCAAAGATATAAACTTTTTTAAAAACAATAATGGAAACTTTTAAATTTATACTATTAAATTGAATAATTAACTAAATTTGTGGATATAATCTAATTTGATGTCTCTAAAGCTTTATATTTCCAATGATATTGATAAACTTGCCCTAAAATTGGCAAGTAATATTGAGTCCAGTCCACTTGAATTGTATCAAAAGGAAGTAATTGTTGTACAAACTGATGGTATGAGCAGCTGGATTTCGTTAAAATTAGCTGAAAATAATAAAGTTTTTTCAAATTTTGACTTTCTATCACCTAATAAATTGCTATTTGAATTATTTCGTATAGCAGGAATATACAATTCCGGTATCTATGATACAAATAATCTGAAATGGATTATTTTTGATATTTTAGGTAATAAAGAATTTAAGTCAAGATTTTATCAGGTTTATCTATATTTTCAAAATGATAAGATAAAACAGCTTCAACTTGCAACAAAAATTGCCGACCTTTATGATCAGTATGTAATCTATAGACCGGATTATATCAGACTTTGGAATGAAAATAAGTCTCCTGAAATAAAAACTTATCTTGCTAATCACGAAAAATGGCAAAAATGGATTTGGCAGAAAATTAAGGAAAAAATAGGGGATAAAGCTATTGATAAAGTGCAAATGCGTGATGCACTTATCAAAAAATTCGACGATGAAAATTTTATCTCTAAAGTAAAATCCAAATTCCCTCGAATTTCACTTTTTGGGTTTTCATTGTTTACGCTATTCCACATAGAAGTCTTTATGAGTGTGCTTAAGGAACTGGTCGATGTGGATTTTTACCTCACTAATCCCTCTCCTGAGGATTATTGGTTTAAAGATATAAAAGAAAAAACAAGGGTAAAAATAGAGAAAAGCTTCGGTACATCTACAGAAGAACTAAAACTTGCGGTAGGAAATCAACTTCTGATGAACCAAGGCAGAACCGCAAAGGATTTGTACAATATGCTCTTCGATATCGATGAGATATTCAATATAATGGATAATGAATCTTATGTAAATCCACCTGTCAAAGATTCATTGTTGCACACAATCCAAAATGAAGTTTATTATAATATCCCCAATGTAAATCGCGATATTATCCAGGAAAAATTATTAAATGACGGGTCAATAACAATCGCGAGTAATTATACAGAGGTAAGAGAGGTAGAAAACTTGTACAGTTATCTGTTAAAACAAATCGAAGAAAATGATTATAAACTTAAGGATATAATCGTTCAGACAACCGATATTGATTTATATACCCCTATAATAAAAGCTGTTTTTGATAATGCAAAAGTAAAAATACCATACTCTATCGCTGATAGGTCATATGCCGGCAATGACAATCTTATCGGTATATTAAAACAACTATTGTCTCTTTATAAAGATGAGTTTAGCTCAGAAGATATTCTACAGCTTTTGGATTTTGGAGCAATCCGCAGAAAATTTGATATATCAAATATAAGAACTATCAGGATATTGGTAAAAATGGCTAATATTCGACATGGTATAAACGGTAGTCCCCAAAATGATACGGTTTTTGTTAGTTGGAAATACGGTTTGGAAAGGATTTTGCTCGGATATGCCATGAAAACTGATTCGCTAATCACTTTGCCAAATAGGGATTATGAAATCTTACCATTGGAAATAGCAGAGGGAGACTTTGCAAAAGAGGGCTTAAAGTTAAAGTCTTTTGTAGATACTTTAATTCACTTTGTCAATAAGCGGTCAAGACCCAAATTTATTGCAGAATGGCGTGAGTATATTATTGATTTTAGCAATCAAATATTGGAAATTAGTGATGATAGTATAAATGATCTGAATTATATTTTTGATAAACTTTCCTTTTCAGATGAAATAATTGATATTTTGGATGAAAAAATATCTTATGAAGTTTTTTCCAATGCATTTATTGATTCCTTATATTCCAATAATCGCAGTAGCAGATTTATTTCCGGTAAAATCACTTTTTGTTCAATGATTCCTATGAGAAGCATACCTTATAAAGTGGTTGCTGTATTGGGATTAAATGTAAAAACTTTCCCAAGGAAACAAACGGATATAAGTTTTGATTTGATACGTTTTGAACACAGAAAAGGAGATAGAAATCTAAAAGAGACTGATAAATATCTATTCTTTGAAACACTGCTTTCTGCAAAAGAAAAGCTTTATCTGAGTTATATTGGTATAAACATAAAAGACAATAGTGACTTACCTCCTTCTCCGGTGTTAGACGAGCTTATTGACTATATTTCGTTAAAATCTGAAGTTGATATCAGTAGCTCAAATGTAATTTTAAGGCATGCTATCGACAATTACGATACTAAATATTATAGTGATTTGGATTCCAAATACTATACATACTTGGCTTATGGATATAGTAAAGATAGTGTGAATTTGGAAAAAAAATCTGAAAATAAGTCTATCGCACCAATAAAATATATAGATTTTACCGGATTGAGAAAATTTATAGAAAATCCTGTGAAATGGTATTTTACAAAATCCTTGAATATCAATTATTATGAAAATTCGATTTTACTACCCGAAACAGAGATATTTGAATTGGACAGACTTGAAAAGTACAAATTGAAAAGTGAAATAATAAAAAATAAAAATTCCCAATTTTATCCTGAAAGTATAAAAAAGAAAATGATAAAAGGGGAACTACCTCTTAAAAATATGGCATCTTTTGAATTGGAAAGCACAATTGAAGAATTAAACCCGATTCTGGACTATTACAATAATCTTATTTCCGGTAAAACTCCAAGAGAAATCGAATTTGAATTACCCATTGGAGAAAATACTATTCGCGGTAAGATCGATAATATATTTGACAATGATATCATTGTGGTTAATTTGAGTTCATCCCATTTTAAGTCATTAGCGATATTGAAATTGATAAGTTGGATTTGTAGTGCAAAAGATATTCCTGTCAACAATTTTATACTATTGTATCTAAAAGATAAAAAAGCATTAACAATAAAAGAAGTTGAAAAAATTTCTAAAGAAGTTGCTCTTGAAAAACTAAAAGTGATTATTGGATATTTTAATAAATCTCTTGATGAAATTACACCTTTTATCCCATTGGCTAGTTACGAATATTTGCGGAAGGTCAAAAGAAAATCGAGAAAAGCCGGAACTCCACTTGAAGTATTTTTGAAAATATTAGATGAAAAATCAAAGTACGATCAATATATCGAAAAAGTTTTAGAGGAAAATATATTTGATAAATTTGATGAAGATGAAAATGATATTTTAAGATTAGCACAATTGTTTTTTGATGATGAAATATAATTGGAATAAATGAAAGTATTCGATGTATTAAATATAGAATTGGAAAGTAATAATCTTATCGAAGCTAGTGCAGGTACAGGCAAAACTTATTCTATCGGTATATTGGCATTAAGACTTTTGCTTGAAAAAGATATCAAAATTGAGGAAATATTGATGGTGACATTTACCAATGCGGCAGTTGCTGAATTGGAAATCAGAATTAGGAAATTCTTAAAAGATGCCTTGAAATCAATTTCTTCAGATGATAAAATAGATTCGACAATTAAGGATGTAGTAGAAAGAGCTAAAAAAAACAAAAGAATAAATGAGATAGAAAAGCTATTGTCTGATGCTGTATTATTTCTAGATGAATCTGCTATATATACTATTCACGGCTTTTGTCAACTTACTTTGTCCGAATTTGCTTTTGATACAAAACAATTGTTCAATACAGAATTGATAGAAAATCAAACCATATTAATTGAGAATAGTGTAAATGATTTTTGGAGAAAAAAAATAACCATTCTCGACCCGCTTATTATCGCTGTTTTGAAAGAAAAATTGTTTTCTAGAGAATTATTAATCGACTTTGCTAAGAATATATTTTCAGGCAAAAAATTGAGTGTTAGAAATGGTATTGATAGAACTATGATTCTATCCGAAATCACTAGATTTAATGAAGAAATCAAAGTAACCGATGAAAAATTGAGTGTTTCTATCGATGAGAATTGGAGCACTATTACAAATACAAAAATCCCCAAAAACACAAATCTATACAAATCAATATCCAAGGGACAATCACAATTCAAAACGGAACTGATAAAAGCTTATTCTGCTAATCCCATGGCAAAATCACTAACTAATCTTGGGTTTTTAATTGATGTTTTGAAAGAATTAGTTTTGTTAAATACCTCATTCGATACTTATAAATCTGATGTGTTTATTGACTTTTTAGCTAGTGCAGAAATATTTATCAGGGAAGATGTTGAAAAAAAGAAAAATCGCAATCAAGTTTTGTCATTCAATGATCTGATAGAAAAATTGCATACTAGTTTGGTAAAAGAAGATAATAAAAGACTCAAACAAGACTTGTGCAATAAATACAAAGCAGTTTTTATCGATGAATTTCAGGATACGGATCATTTGCAATATGAGATATTCCATAAGGCTTTTATCGAAAATTGCAATTCTACGGTTTTCTTTATTGGTGACCCAAAACAGTCTATTTACGCTTGGCGTGGCGCTGATTTACAAACCTATGTCAGAGCGCAGAAAAATCTTGGTGATCGTAAGTACACAATGAAGAACAATTTTAGATCTACTGCCCAATTGATTTCAGCAATGAATGATTTTTTCCCGGCAGGAATCTCTTGTAGTGAGGAGTATTCGCAGGATTCCGATCCATTTTGTTCACGAGATATAGATTATGAAATAGTTGAGCCCGGCAATAAAAATTTGGCGGAATTGTATGACAAAAATAATCCTGCAACTGCTTTTGATATTATCTATCACGACAAAGTGATTAGTAAAAAGCAATATCTGTTTGAAAGCGCTGGGGTGGAAATAGCAGATTTATTGGCAAATCACTATTTGCTTAAGGATGGTAACAAACTAAAGATAAAACCGGAGAATATATGTGTTCTTTTGAGAAGTAAAGCAGAGACAAAACTGATGAAAAGTGTTTTGACAAAGTATGGAATCCCGGCTATTATTGTTGATGATACTAAGATTATGGAGACAAATGAGGCTAGGGATCTGTTTTATGTACTTTATGCTGTTTTAAACAATGACACAGGAAGTTTATCCCGTGCACTTTTGAACTCTTTTACAGGATTCGGAATTGATGACATTGAAGTATTGGATTTTGATTACTATAGATTGACATTTTTAGATTTGCAGGATATTTGGGCAAAAGACGGTGTTTACTCCACAATTTTGAATTTTATTGCCAAATTTGATATAAGAAAAAACCTTTTGGATAGTGATAATCCACAGGGAAACAGGATTTATACCAATTTGATGCAACTTGCGGAAATACTTAACGAAAAAGAATTTAATAATAATTATTCTCCTGAAAACCTGTTGGATTGGTTTCAAAAATCTAGAGAAAGACTTGAATCTCTTAATGAATATGAGCAAAGGATAGAAAGTGATAAAGATGCTGTTGAGATTATGACTATTCACAAAAGCAAGGGACTTTCTTTCGATATCGTAGTTCTTCCATATATCAATCTTAAAGTAAAATCAATCAATCAAAATGAACCTATTAGCTATTTGACAGAAAACGGCTTCTATATTTCATATCACAAAACAGAAGAGGAATTAGAACAATACAAGTTTCAAAGTGAACAAGAAAATAGACGTCTTCTCTATGTCGCAATTACCAGAGCGGTGTACAAATGTATTATCCATTACGATGATCAAAAAGGAACATTGCAAAGTTTTATCCCAAATATCAATCAGAATTGTACTAGTATCAGCCATAGATCACCAAAGCAAGACTTTGATTTCAGATATTCAGAAGACATAGGTAAACAAATTAATAAAGAGCCTCTGATATTTAGCAAATCACTAGATGATACTTGGAAATTGACCAGTTATTCGGCATTGGATACTCATAATTCTACATATAGCCGGGAGAAAAATTTAAATAATGAGGAACAAAATGAGTACGATAAATTTATATTTAGTATATTAAAAAAAGGTGCACAGACCGGGCTAATACTTCACAATATATTCGAAAAAATAGATTTTGCCGATAATACTTTTTGGGAACGGGAGATAGACAAAAATCTAAAAGTATATGGGAGGGAAAATACCGATACAAAAATGAAAAATTAT
Source organism: Saprospiraceae bacterium (assembly GCA_027011385.1). Taxonomy (GTDB): domain Bacteria; phylum Bacteroidota; class Bacteroidia; order Chitinophagales; family Saprospiraceae; genus JADJGA01. The sequence goes on from JALVAD010000206.1 coordinate 7,333, forward strand.
TTGCGTTTGGTACAAAACACGGTAAAAGCCAAACTTTTTCCTAATAACTTTTCGTTGGCAAATATACCTTTTGATAATAGATTCAACGAATTGGAATTTTATTTTTCCTTTGAAAATTGGGATTCTTATGAGATCAAAAAGTTATTTCCCAAAATCAGTATCAATGATAAAGATATAAGTGGTATAATGCACGGTTTTATAGATTTACTATTTGAGTATAAGGGTAAGTTTTATATTCTCGACTGGAAATCCAATCATTTGGGCTATACTTTGGATAATTATACAACGGATAAACTCGAAGAGGCGATGACGGAAAACAATTACCATCTACAATATATTGTTTATACCATTGCAGTCAAAAGATTTTTAGAAAACAGAATCAAAGACTTTGATTATAACAAACATTTTGGCGGTGTATATTATTTATTTTTAAGAGGATTGAGAGAATATAAGAATACAGGGGTATATTACAACAAATCGGAAAAAGAGCTTATTGATAAAATAGAAAATATGCTATTGTCCTAATTTACCTCAATACGGTTATATCCCCCGCAAAAGGCAACACTTTATTGTCTATAAACCTAACCATTATGAGATAAACATAAACTCCGGGATTTACTTTTTGTCCCTTATAAGTTCCGTCCCAACCGCTGAATGGATCTCCCATAGGTATATTTTGAGTACTGTAAATAAGCTCACCCCATCTATCATATATCAGCATTTTCTCTATTCTAAGTGCGGCATGTACATCATATGCAGTGAAATATTCATTTGTCCCGTCTCCATTGGGAGTAAATACATTTGGTACTCTGATTTTCCTTGTATCTTTCACATAAATAGTCATTTCATCTTCAGCAGTACACCCACCATTGATCTGAGTAACCGTAAGTTTATATGTAGTATTTTTATATGGGAAAACATCGGTTGTAAAATCAGAAGAATCAATCATATTATAGGGAGGAGTCCATAATTGAGTGACCTCATACTTATCAGGATAATACTTACCGTTCATTGATGTTATATCACCCAATTCGATATTTTGATCAGGTCCAGCATCTGCTACTAAAGTTTCGGGATCATATATATCGACTATTACAGAATCTCTACACCCTTTTTTGTCTACGATATAAATCTTATACTCTCCTTCAGCCAAACCGCTAAATTTGGGATTGTAATTGAAGTTTGTATCTTGGATACTAAACTGATAATATGGATCACCTCTTATTCCCGATACACTAATAAAAGCATTTTCATCTTCAGGGCAATCCGGATTTTTGATACTATCTACTATAATCTTCAATCTTTCGTCAACAGGTAAATCCTCACAACAGGGCTCCATCCAAATATCTTTTACAATCGTGCTTACACATCCTTTATCGCTTTTTACTGTAAGGGAAATGGATTTCCATCCATATGAATCATAAAATATTTTTGTAGGACCTACTCCGTTTTTTATTTGTGGACTGGCATCTCTACCAAAAGTCCAATCATAACTAATAATAGAACCTAAATCATATTTGGTAAGATCTGTTATTTGAATAGAATCCTCACACCTCAATCCTGTTGGAGGATCAAATGTAAAATCCGGTTCTGGTCCCTCAAATTCTCCTGTTCCTCCAAATTCAATACCGAAACCAATATCAGAAGGAGAAAAATTATTTACTATAAGGCAATAAGTTTTACCTTTTTTCATATCCAAATATTTGAGAAATCCGTCTTTACTATTATCACATCCACCTAATTCTTGAATGTCAGTTGCGTCTAAACTTAATCCTGTTAAAGGACCACATCTTACATGATCACCACCAAAAGCAGCTCCGCAGCGTAAAATAACGCGATTTGCACAGTCATCTATTCCTCCCGGTAATTCATACACTACAAAATCCAAATCATCAATATCCTGTAGAGGAGTAAGTGTAAAAGTGAGAGTGCCATCATTTTTTGCAATCCATTTGAACCAAGTGCTGTGCCTTTCTATATGAATACAAGTCTCTGTTGTTTCATCAGGATCTTCCCCCACTCCGGGAATATTTTTTACAACAAAAGGTGATTTGTCACAAAGAAGAGAAGCTGTTTTGCAATCTTGACCGGGTTCAACCGGAGGGAAAAAGTTTTTTATACATAATTTAAAAGTTCCGGTATTGCCATTTTCTCCATCAACTCTCACTAAATATGATTCTCCGATTATCAATCCTCCTGAGAGCAATTCTACTACATTATCACCTTTATTATCTTTCTTGCATTGGGAATAACCGCTAAGCCCTCCAAAGCATCCGTTATCAACATGAAGCGACACCATTGGTTTTTTAAGAGTACCATCATCTCCATTGCCGCTAATGATTATATCTACAGCATTGGCAATTGCGGTAAATCTAAACCATACATCATTGTCTGTATTGTCCCAACATGAGGGTACAAGTTCTCCGCTATGCGTAGCGTCAATATTATTGAATTGTCCCTTATCTGAGCACCAATCTTTTACATTACTTAAAATTATGGCAGATGCACAATCATCATTGACAGGTTGAGCACCGATAGTACTAAAAAAGAAAAGCGATATAAGAGTAAGTAATGTATTTTTCAATGGTATTAGTAATTTTTTCACGCAAAGCCGCTAAGACGCAAAGTTACTTTATTTCTTGTAAAGCCGCTAAGATGCAAAGGGTTTTCTTGATTGAAAGAGGACTATTTTTGGTCTTCATTTAATTTTATCCAATATTTTTTTAAGATAAGATATTTCTTCTTTCAATAAGTCAATAGTTTTGATATATAGTTTTCTTTCTTCTTCCGAATACGAAATATGTAAGGTGTTGCCTGAGCCAACTTGTCCGTTAGAAACCGATATTTCATTAAAATAATCCCGTGTCTCGTTCAACAATTCCGAGGGACTTACATTCAATATTCCGGATATATCCAATAGATTATCCACAGTAAGTTTTGCCTGTCCATTTTCCAGTTTATTATAATAGCTTTGACTTATATTTAATTCTTCAGCCATGTAGTGTTGAGAATAATTATTTTTGATTCTGTAATATCTAATTTTTGCAGGAACATCCATAATAATTAATGATTTTTAAGGGTTTAAATTACAAATTTTAGCAAAAATACAAAATAATTCCAAATACGAATACTTTTATTCCATAAAAACTTGATTTTTTATAAAATATAGCAGTACTTTGAAAATAAATTGTTGTTTTTGAT
>JALVAD010000207.1 GCA_027011385.1 Saprospiraceae bacterium
TCTTGGTATTTTATACAAACACCTGATGGATATTTGGGTTGGGTTGATTCAGGAGGTATTGCTCCCTTGAATAATTATGATCAAAAGGCTTGGTATAATTTGGATAAAATAATATTTACAGATGTATATGGTTTTGTATATTCTAAACCAGATTTTAAATCAAATCCAGTGTCGGATATTGTTGAAGGTGGTATTTTGAAACTAATAGGTGAGTCACTTGATAAACATTTTTGGGTAGTCGGTTTTCCTGATAATAGAGTAGGGTATCTCAGTAAAAAATCTTCGAGTAAAATAAAGAAATATTTGGCAGGGAAAAGGGATTATACCGATAGTGATGTTATAAATGCTGCTTATAAATTAATGGGAATCCCTTATTTGTGGGGAGGTACTTCCGCTAAAGCAATGGATTGTAGTGGTTTTACCAAAACCGTATATTTTATGCAAGGGATTTTATTACCTAGAGACGCTTCCCAACAGGTAAAAGTAGGTAAACCCATTACAATTGATAACAGATTCAGTAAATTAAAAAGAGGAGATTTGCTTTTTTTCGGATCTAAGCGCAAGGACGGTACGGATAGAATTACTCATGTAGCTATATATCTTGGAGATGGTAAGATTATTCATGAAACAGGTGATATAAAGGTACAAAGCTTGAAAAAAGGAGATACTGATTTTGCTGAACACCGGTTGAAAACCTTGATGCAAGCGCGTAGAATAATTGGATATAGTGGAGACTACGGGGTGAAAAAGTTAATTTATGTTAAAGATTATTGGGAGGAGTAACTTTTTTGATTTGAATAGGTTTTAAATACAAATGCACATTAACTTTAAAAAATTGATTAATGAAAAAGAATTATTTTTTACTTACGATTATTTTGGTTGGATTGATGTCTAATGCGGTTTTAGCGCAAAAAACTTATACGAGTAAAAGCGATTCCGATAAGGATGCATTGCGTATATTAGATAAAACCAAAGGAGTGTTGAAAAATGCAAAAACAACGATATTTGATTATTCACTTGTTATTGCTATCCCGGAAGAAGAGCCTCAGGTGACCAATGGTATCGCTAAACAAAAAGGGGAGAGATTCTATATTGAAATGGGTGATAAAACCATTTATTGCAATGGTAGGGATGTTCGGATTTACTCTCAAGTTCAAAATGAAGTTCAGATAAATGATATAGATGAGGATTCAGGATTACTTACACCATCTACTGTATTAAATTTATTTGATAAGGACAGCTATATTTTTATATTGGGTGTGGAGAAAAAAATCAATAAGAAAAAATATTACAATTTAATATTCAAACCTACTGAAAAATTTTCTGAATATACAAAAATAGAGGCGTTTATAGACAAAAAATCATTTCTTCCGTATAGAATTAAAATGTTCTACAAAGACGGTACTAAAAATACACTTGATATAGAATCAGCTTTGATTAATAAAGCAATCGATGATAGTGTATTTAGTTTCGATAAGCAAAAGCATCCCGATGTCTCAGTTGAAGATTTGAGGATGGACTAGTGTCAAGTCAAAGATACTATTTCGTGTAAATTGAATTCCCTAAGAGGTTAATCCTGCTGTATAGCGAGATTAGCTCAATATATCCTTTACCTTGAGCTAAAGTGTCTTTGACCTCTTGGCGACATCCATAAACATCAACCCGAAACATTACACTTGACTTGACACTAGTGTACTGCACTATTTGCCTAAGTATATCTTTTTAGTAATACGATAATTGTTGTTTCTGAAGTAAAGAATATATATTCCCGTATTCAATGTACTGATATCTTTTTTGAAGGAGTATTTACCATTTTCCAAATTCTGTATATAAACTTTTTTGCCCAATACATTATAAATACTTATTGATGCATTGTTGAAAACCTGTTTATTTGATAAGAGATAAAGACTTTTAGCATCTGAATAAATATTCCAACTTTCGTTTGCATTGATGTTTTTTGTATTGACTTTAAAAGGGCAATTTACTATTCCCGGTTCTATTACATATGTGCAATCATCAACCTTAGAATCTTTGAATATATATTCCAAATTTGTACTATCCGAACAGGTATATGCACCTAATTGTATTGGCAATTCTGTATAACTAAATATGCCGTATTTCATACCATTACCGGCAAGCGTAAAGCTATCAGAAGTGCTTTCATGCACAAGTTCATTGATGTTGACCCAGTATTTGGAAATTGAATCGTATGTGATTGAATACAGCGCTCCACTTATACTGCAATCGAAATATTCACAATCAGGAGCTTCAAATTCTACATCACTACAGCATTTTCCTCCGTCCAAACAAACAGAAGCGGAGATATTATCTTTGATAGGATAATTTTTGATATGCAATGGCAATGCAGTAAGACTGTATTTATTTTCTGAACCATCTAATGCCAAGGAAAATGAGTCTTTTCTGTTTTTGGCGTAATCAAAATCCAAAATAAAATTGAAAGTCGAGTCACTGGTACATTCTTTATCTCTGATATCAATTAACCCCACTTCGCACAATTCACAACAAAATGAGGTGAATTCCGATTCAAAACTACAATCGGGATTCTCTACATCGACCAGTTTGATATGAAGCGTATCCTCACATTCTATTTCAATGGAATTCAGTTCAAATATATCACGAATAAAAGAAGTGTCGATGACTGTATTATTATTGAAATCAAATGTGGCATATTTTGTGTCATTAACATAGACATCATAGCCTTTATCCCCTGAGTTTGAATGGTCAAAGGAGAATAATATGTTTTTGTTATAGTCTTCATCGCAAGTATATGAATCCAGTGCTAGATTAGTTATTTCGCATTGAGGACAATCGCCACCATTAATAATGAATTCAGTAAAACAAAAGATTTCTTCTTTGTCTGCTAAGAATAAGGAATAGCTAGTATCAATATTTGATAAAGGCCCTATTTTTACGGGTAAATTTTCATACAGGTGTGCACCAAGGTATCTATTATTATAACCTATATCAAATGAATCGGTATTTTTTATGTGTTTAAAATTTAATAGTATGTAAAAGCTGTCTTCATTACAATCAATTTTAGAATAAATT
>JALVAD010000208.1 GCA_027011385.1 Saprospiraceae bacterium
GAAGTAGAAAGAGCCATTAAAGAACAAAATTTTATTACAGATGACTTACATTAAATATAAAATATTATTAGTATTACTGATAATCACCAATGTATTTTATGCTCAGGTACTGACAAAACAGGAGGCAGCAAAAATCACTTTAGAAAATAATTTTGGTATTAAAATTGCCAAAAACAATCTGGAAATAGCCAAGAACAATACCAGCAAATACAATACAGGAGAATTGCCAACAGTTTTTCTCAATTCGGGTATAAATTACGGCTTAAAAGCTTCCGATATCAATTATCACAGTGATAAATTTCCCTCAACCTCCTTTTTTGGAGCTAATTCAGCAACTTACAATGGTTCGATTGTGATTAATTATACATTGTTTGATTGGAAAAAGATAAGTTATACCAAGGAACGATTAAAAGAAAGTCTCAATATTGCTGATTTGGAATTGAGACAATCTATGGAAAATTCGCTTATTCAATTGTTTTCGGCATATTACGGCATAGCCAATCTACAAGAGGTGTTGTATGTACAAAACGAAATAATGCAAATATCCAAACAAAGACTGCGAAGAGCAAAATTGAGAAATGAATATGGAAAATCCAATAAATTACAGATTCTAAATGCTGAAGTAGATTTAAATAGAGATAGTGTCAATATATTGAATTTTCAGCAACAGTTGACCAATGCCAAAAGGAATCTTAATTTGATTATGGGCAGGGATTTGGAAAGTGATTTTGATATAGATACGCTTGTGCTATTTGATGATTTTAGTTTGGATGAATTGATTGCCGGTATCGATAATAAAAATACCGATTTGCTGATAATGGACAAAAATGTTTCCCTATCCGAATTGAGCATCAAAATGAATAAAGCACGGTTAAAACCCACTATTAGCGCAGTTGGAAATTACGGATTGAGCGGAGGATTCAATGATACAAATTACAGTATCAAAAACCAATTTGGCACGGGACTTACAGCAGGTTTAAGCCTTAGTTGGAATATTTTTGATGGAGGTGCAACCAAAGTTAGAAATCAAAATGCACTAAAGCAAATAGACAATCTTCAAGTTCAAAAGGAGTTGATAAGGCAACAGATTATAAGTGAAATGAGAAATTATTACCAGACTTATCAGACCCAAAAATATGTTATGCAGGTCGAACTTGAGAATATCAAAACCTCAAAAATCAATTTTAAAAGGACTCATGACCTTTTCAATATCGGCAGAGTGACATCAGTGGAATTCAGACAAGCCCAATTGAATTTGTTCAACAGCCTATTGAATTACAAAAAAGCGAAGTACAATGCAAAAACTGCAGAACTCAATATACTTCAATTGAGTGGTAATATTTTGGATGTGATAAAGTAAAAATGATAATTATTCCTCCAATACTATTTTAATGACTGATTGTCCAAAATTCTTATTAGATATTTGGCAAAAGTATATACCCGGATTATTGCCTGTCAAATCGAGTTGAACTTTATTGTCAGATAAATATCTAATGTTTGCATTCATTTCCATGCCCATCGTATTATACACTTTTATCAGAGCATTTTTCATTGATGTTCCTTCGATATAAACTATATTATTTGCCGGATTGGGATAAGATTTATAATCGTTTTCTAATAATAGATTCTTTGTGCCACTTGGAAGAGTCTTATAGTGTTCATCATAAAATGTTTGTAAATCATCCAAAGCATTATTCAAAGAGTCTATACTCTCACAAGGATAATCCATATTATCCAAAAAAGTAGTGACATATGAAATGGTATTAACTTCATTAGGCAAGATGTATTTGGGAGCTAAATTCATCAGTACTTTTATATCACCCAAAGACACAGAATCATCACATATGGTCCATTTGGAAGATTCGCTTTGGAGATTATCAAAAAGATAGTTTACAGTATCTGTACTATTTTGATTGTGACCTAAACCACCATAAGTAAGGGCGGTTCCATCTGACCAAAGACCATTGAGAAATCTAAAATATAATTTTTCAATCAAATCCGGATTAGAAATAGCAGGAGATACTTCACCGGGATTAAAAATAGATGACAAGGAAGTCAAGCCCTCTTTTCTGCCCGGATATTCCAATAGTTTTGCGACAGTCAGAGAAGAATCCATTTTCATTAAAGGGTTACCGGAATTATCAAAATTAAATTGATTAAACATATAAACAGCATTTTTATCAGGAATGCTACCATATTTATCGTGAAGTTTATCTTGTGAATTATAATCTAAATACAAAGAATGGATAAGATATTTAAAATATCTATAGGATGAGTTATTATAATATTTGGAAGTGAAAAATACTGAATTTTTAATTAATGGATTTTCGTTTGAATAATATACATTTGCCATCGTTGTGACTACATAATGCAGCTTTTTTGATCGTCCTGTTGAATGCGAATTTGCATAGTCATTTACAACCCATACCATACTCTCGTCTGCGCCTTTGATATCAGGATAATCGCCTTTTAAAGGATCGTAAACCCTATCATTATCTACATCGACAAAGTCTGATAAACCAAAAATGACAATAATTTTATAATTATTAAAAAAATAAAAATTTGAAAGTACAGGCCAATAAAGTATGGACTCCGGAATATCTTCGATACTCATATTCCCTTGTTTGAATCTTTCAATAAAATCGTCTATTTCTACTTTATTTACCTTAAAAACCCTATCCCAATCTTTACATTCTTGGGGTAAGAGAAAACTATTGCTAATAGATTCTCCCGGGAAAAAGTCAGTTGACCCAATTGTAGAAAAAGTTGATATCGCACTGCGTTTGTTTACCTTGGTGTCTTCGCCACCAATCCATGGACGTATATGCATTTCATGCTCTCCATTATAAATATCCACTTGCGTTGAGGTAGATGCTATTACCTTAAGATTATCGCTTACTATGGAATCTTTTGCTGTTCCAACTTGGCAATGCTGAGCTAAAACTAAATTTGATAATAGTGAAAATAAAGCTAAAAGGGTAGTTAGTTTTTTCATGATACTGTTATTTTATAGACCAATAATACACTAATAAACGCAAAAAAATACATTTTGTGAACGGTTGTAAGGG
>JALVAD010000209.1 GCA_027011385.1 Saprospiraceae bacterium
ATGATTTGATATCAATTCGCTCTTTAGCTCAATAACATACGACAAAAGGCTTGTTGATTTTGGTTATTTAAAGCGTGAAGGAATAAATTATAATAATTATTAATTAATTTTTCATAAATAAAAACTTGTACAATTTTAGAGATTATTTATTAATTTCGTGACCGTATTAATAAAATGAATAAAATTTATATGCAAACAGAAAAAATACTTATCACAGGTTCAAATGGTCAAATCGGGACTGTACTGAGTGATAGATTAATAGATATTTTCGGACTTGACAATGTTATTTTGACCGATATCGCTCCAAATAACCATAGAAGAGGAATTTATGAGAAATTAGACATCTTAAACACCGCACATTTCCAAGAACTTATAGGTGATTATAAAATCACTCAAATATATCACCTTGCGTCTCTATTGTCTGCAAGTGGTGAAAAAAATCCGATGAGAACTTGGGACATCAATTTCAATGGACTACTAAATATTTTAGAATTAGTGCGCAAAAACAATATCAAAAAATTATTCTTTCCAAGCTCAATTGCAGTTTTTGGCGATACCACTCCCAAAGTTAATACACCTCAAGATGTACCTCTATTGCCCGATACAGTTTATGGCATAGGGAAAGTCGCAGGTGAATTATGGATAAATTATTATGCAAACAGATATGGTTTGGATATTAGATCATTAAGATACCCCGGAATCATTAGTCATGAATCAATGCCGGGAGGAGGTACGACAGATTATGCTGTAGAAATATTTCATTATGCAGTTAAAAAAGAAAAATACACTTGCTTTTTAAAAGAAGATACTGTGATGCCAATGATGTATATGGAAGATGCTATCAATGCAACTATACAATTAATGCAAGCTCCAGTTGAAAATATAAAAATCAGATACGGCTACAATCTCGGTGCATTCAGTTTTTCCCCAAAAGAGATTTACAATGAGATATTAAAATATTTCCCGAACTTTGAAATAGAATACAAACCTGATTTCAGACAACAAATAGCGGATTCATGGGTTAAAAGAATTGATGATTCCAAAGCGAGGCTAGATTGGGGTTGGAAAGAGAAATATAGCTTTGAAGAAATGGTTGCCGATATGATTCTAAATCTAAGAAAACGATATTCCAAAGAAACAGATACAGAAAAAATCGATTTAGTATACTGATATTTAAAAATACTAAAAATATATTTTATGAAAAAAGAAGATATTTATAAAGAAATAAGTCTGGAACTGGATGAAATAAAAGAATCCGGTTTATTCAAAACAGAAAGGATAATAAACAGCCCACAAGGTGCTGAAATAACTTTAAATACAGGGCAAAAAGTACTGAACTTTTGTGCTAATAATTATTTGGGGCTATCATCCAATGAGATTGTAACAGAAGGAGCAAAAGAAGCTATTGACAAAAGGGGGTATGGAATGTCCTCCGTTAGATTTATTTGTGGAACATTGGATACTCATAAAGAATTAGAAAGCAAAATAGCTGAATTTGTCGGCACGGAAGATGCCATCCTTTATTCATCAGCTTTTGATGCAAATGGGGGGCTTTTTGAACCGATTTTAGGCAAAGAAGATGCTATTATTTCAGATACTTTGAATCACGCTTCTATAATTGATGGTGTCAGACTTTGTAAAGCAAAAAGGTATCGTTTTGCTTCAAATGATATGGACGATCTGGAAAAACAATTGATTTTAGCTCAAAAAGAAAATGCAAGAAGAATTCTCATCGCTACCGATGGAGTTTTCTCAATGGACGGAGTCATTGCTCAAATAGATAAAATATGTGATTTGGGAGAGAAATATAATGCATTAGTGATGGTTGATGATAGTCACGCCACGGGGTTTGTTGGTAAAAGAGGAAGGGGAAGTAGTGAACACGCAGGTGCTTTTGGCAGACCTGATATTATTACAGGAACATTTGGTAAAGCTCTTGGTGGTGCATCCGGGGGCTTTATTGCTGCAAAACACGAAATTGTCGAAATGTTGAGGCAACGCTCAAGACCATATTTGTTCTCAAATTCATTGGCTCCATCTATAGTAGGTGCGACTATCAATGTATTGGACAAATTGACTTCAACTACTGAATTAAGAGATAAATTGGAGATAAATACTAGAAGATTTAGAGAGAAAATGACTGCTGCCGGATTTGATATTGTACCCGGAACTCACGCAATTGTCCCTATTATGCTTTATGATGCGAAACTTGCTCAGGCTTTTTCTAACAAATTATTGGAGGAGGATATATATGTTATTGGATTTTTCTATCCTGTTGTCCCAAAAGGAAAGGCTAGGATAAGAGTTCAATTATCAGCTGCTCACGATATAGAACAAGTTGACAAAGCTGTTGCAGCATTCACAAAAATAGGTAAAGAGCTAGGGGTAATTAAGTAACCAAATATGAATGTATGAATTTCAAAAAACAATTTTTTTACTTCTCGTTTGTATTATTATTTTTCGGTACATCTTGTAAGTCATCTAGAGTACATAAGGTAAGGAAAAATATAATTACAAGTGAAGGCAAGACTATATACACCACGAAAGGTGACTGTTTCGTAAAATACGATGCATATGATAGACTATCCGGTAAAAGGATAACAGAATTAAAGCTAGAAGAGATTTTTTCTTTTACTCATGAGAAATTGAAACCGTATTTTACAGACAGACCTTTTTTGACTTGCTTAGGTGGGCTTTCAAGAAAAAGTTCAGAATATTTTTTACAACTTAGATTTAATGTTGACACAAAATACATTAAGACAGGTTATAACGGTTTATCTGTAAACAGCATGCTACGGATTACCTTGATAGGAGGTGACAAAGTTTATTTAAAAAATATATACAACGACTTAGGGACAAGGGATGTTAGTGGCAAAATGGTAACTTACAAGGGACTTTACCCAATTTCCAAAGCTGATTTGAAAATACTTAGAAAAACAGAATTAGATAAAATGGGAGTAGAATGGAATGGAGGTGTAGAAGAATATGAGGTATATAATATCGATTTTTTGATTAAACAATTTAGTTGTTTGGATGAAATAAACCCTAACTGATATTATAC
>JALVAD010000210.1 GCA_027011385.1 Saprospiraceae bacterium
TTGCAAATATTTATTTTTGTCCTCAATTAGCAAATTATGGAGCGGCTATTATTTATGTATTTGCTAATCTAAAATTTTGCTGCATGAATTGGTGAAATACTCACCATATTCCTTTGCGATACATTATATGACATTGCCAATCTGTGAAAAGTTAAAATTTAATATTCTCTGGCTAATAACAAAAAATTATTTTATCGTAGGGGATAAATTTGGATATCCTTATGTGAAATCCATGGTATATAAATAGAGAAATCCAAATCCTAGCAGGGTTGAATATGTAAGTAAAGCAACATTTCATTTACACCTAGCTGTTAATATTTTATTAATTTGGTTTTGAAATATAATAAATCAACTTATTATTGCTTATAATTGCGAAAAATTTATTGAAATTCTATTGAAAAATATATTTATGAAAAAAATAATTGTAGCTTTTATTGTTTTAACCATTTCTTCGTTTGGGCGTCTTAATGCTCAAAAAATCAATTGGATGAGTTGGGAGGATATGATTCAAAAGCAAAAGGTAGAGAAAAGGAAAGTTATCATAGATTTATACACGGATTGGTGTGGTTGGTGTAAAAGAATGGATAAAACTACCTTTAGGAATCCTGTGATAGTTGATTATATCAATAAAAAGTATTATGCAGTTAAGTTTAATGCCGAACAGAGAGAAGATGTGAATTTTGATGGTCATATTTTTAAATTTGTTAAGCAGGGTAGGAGAGGCTACCATGAATTTGCGGCAGCTTTAACACAAAATAATTTATCATATCCGACCTATGTCTTTCTGACAGATGATAACCAAATACTACAGATATTTGCCGGTTATCAACAAGCAAAGGAATTTGATTATATTTTGAATTTCTTCGGTGATGATATCTACAAAACCACAAAATGGGGGCAGTTTGAGAAAGAATATAAGTCCAAAATAAAATAGATATTTCCCTTATTTTTTCATTTGCTATAATTTGTTAATCAATTTTTATTACATTTGTGGCACTTTTATAAATATGAGTAAGCAGATAGACATATTAGAACTTTTGGATAGCAAGAAAGAGTTGAAAAAAATATCTTTCGAAAAGTTATATGAGCTGGAGGGAAGGTTTTCATATAGCAATGCTATTGATGTGTTAATCAATAAAAAACATTTAAAGGAAAATGGTAATTTGTCTTTATTGCAAATGGTTAACCTCGTGAATAAAAACAATAATCCCGGTTTAGCATTTGCTACCGTAATAGAAGGAAATAAATTTATTAATAAGGATGATAAAGATTCTCGAAAAAGGAAAAAATCAAAAATAGTAGTAAAAGGGGGGTCTGAAAAGAAAAAGAAGAAAAAGAGCTTTAAGATTAAATCTTCAGAAAATAAATCCGGAGATTTAAATAAAGCTGTAATAAGTGAACAATTAGCCAAAATTTACTTAAAACAGGGTATGAAGGAAGAAGCGATTGAAATGTATAAGGTATTAAGTTTGCAAAATCCGAAAAAAAATGCTTACTTTGCAAAAATTTTGAAAAAAATTAAAAAATTATAATGTTATGGTAACTACTTTTTTATCAATTTTGATAGCACTTGATAGTGCAATGTTAGTGTTTGTAGTTCTTATTCAAAAGCCTAAAGGTGGCGGATTGGATTCTTCTTTTGGAGGAATGGGAGCAAACTCTATGTTAGGAGCAGCAAAAACTGTTGATTTTATTGAAAGATTGACATGGATATTAGCGGCTATTTTGTTTGTACTTAGTATCGTCACAGCGGTCTATGTGGGGTCAGCAGGGCTAGAAGGAACAGGAGATATCCCATTACAGTCAGCAGGATAATAATATATTAAGTTTAGATTCTTATAAGAAAAGCTTTAAGTTGTAATTTGTGATTGTAACTTAAAGTTTTTTTTGTGTAATGACTATCATTTTACTAGAGAACTTTTTTTAAATCTTCCGGAGTATCAATTCCAAACCCTTGATAATCGGTTTCAAAAGCATAAATTTTATAATTGTTTTCAAGCCATCGTAATTGCTCTAATTTTTCTGTTTTTTCCAAGATTGATTCAGGAAGCTTAGTGATGGATTGTAATGCTTTATTTCTATATCCATAGATTCCAATATGTCTAAAAGCCGGAGAATTGTTAATCAAATCCCTATCAAAAGGAATTGGAGCACGACTAAAGTACAAGGCTTTATTATTTATATCTCTTACCACTTTAACAATATTTGGATTTAGCTTTTCTTCGTTGGATTTAATTTCAGTACATAATGTCGCTATTTCAATCCAATTATCATCCTGTAGCTTTTGAGCCAAAGAATCAATGATACTAGGTTCTATAAACGGTTCATCCCCTTGCACATTGATGATAATGTCATCTCCCCAAAACTCCTCCGCTACTTGAGCGCATCTATCTGTTCCTGATTTGTGAGAAACAAAGGTTAATTCCGCATTCGCTCCAAAATTTCTGCATACATCTATTATCCTATGATCATCGGTTGCAATGATAATTTCATCTATGTTTGTCGCTTGTTTTACTCTTTCATAGACCAATTGGATGATTGGTTTTCCATTTATTTTCTCTAATAATTTGCCTGGAAATCTCTTTGAATCATATCTCGCTGGAATTATTGCTACTATTTTGCTCATTTATTATTAATTTTCTTTATAGTTTATTATATATTATAATAATTAGTAATATCTTTGCGTATTAAATTAAGAATTATGTTATACACACACAAATATAGGAATTTATTATTGATAGTATTATTTATCGTAGTAATATTTAAGAGTGCTCTATTTGCGCAACACGTGTATATTCCTGATACGATTTTGGTTCAAAACCTAGCTGATAAAGGGCTTGTTTTTGAATATGCAGTAAAGAAAGGAAACACAATGTATAGTATCTCGAAAGCTTTTAATGCGGATTTAATCGATTTATATGCTTTTAATGAAGGGGTAAATACAAGACCTCTAAGCATTGGTGCTATAATACTAATTCCTTTTGACAATCAGCTTTTAGATACTAAAGATGCGAAAAATCATATAGTATGGTACAAAGTGGGAATGAAAGAAAATCTATTCAGAATTGCAAAAATGTATTTTGGAGTTGATGTTGAAGTCGTTAAAAAATTGAATAATCTGAAGGACAATACGATTCAACCAGGGCAATATTTGAAAATAGGAACTGTAAATTTTAAAAAAGAAAATTCAAATGAAAAATCTACTCCTAAAACGCAAAAGAAAATCGATACGAGACAAAAGGTAAATAATAATCAAGATAAGATTAAAAAGGATGAACCTAAGGAAAAAATAATTGTTAAGGATAGTATTGCAAAAGAGGATGAGGAGAAAGAGAAAGTGAAATTTGATAAAATCATTGTTGTGAAGAAAGATTCGACAATTTTGAAAACAGACAGCATTTCGACGAAAAAGGAGAAAGTGACATTGCTGTCGGACAACGGAATCGCTTTGTGGAATAAAAGGAGTAGAACAAAAGGCGTTTTTGTACTTAATAACAATGCAAAAATAAATTCATTGATGGAGATTTACAATCCTATGTTGGGAAGAAAAATATTTGCCAAAGTAATAGGTAGAATACCTCCAAATTCTTATCCTGAAAATGTAAAAGTAATATTATCACCTCAAGCTGCTACTTCCTTAGGTGCAATCAATACTAAGTTTTATGTTGAAATTAAATATGATAAAAAATAAATAAATATGGCTTTGAAAAGTGGAATTGTAGGTCTTCCTAATGTTGGTAAATCAACACTATTTAATGCATTGACATCAGCAGGTGCTCTTGCTGCTAATTATCCATTTGCAACAAAAGAACCCAATGTCGGTATAGTGACTGTTCCTGACGAAAGACTTGAGGTATTGAGTGATATCGTGAAAACACAAAAAACTGTTCCTACAACTGTTGAAATCGTTGATATTGCTGGCTTAATAAAGGGAGCTAGTCAAGGGGAGGGGCTTGGTAATCAGTTTCTTGCTAATATCAGGGAGGTAGATGCTATACTTCACGTAATCCGTTGTTTTGAAGACGAAAATGTGGTGCATGTAGATGGTTCAATTGATCCTGTTAGAGATAAAGAAATTATCGATACGGAATTATTGCTTAAGGATATTGAGTTGGTAGAAAAAAGAGTAGAGAAGTTCAAAAAGAACGCTAAAAGCGGTAATAAAGATGATGTAAGAGCACTTGAAATTGTCCAAAAGATATATCAACATCTTTTAGATGAAAAACCAGGAAGGTCATTCGAACCAGAGAATGAGGAAGAGGAAACTATATTTAAAGAAATGATGTTACTTACATCAAAACCCACTCTCTATATTCTCAATGTAGATGAAAATTCGGTAATAAACGGCAATAAATACACGGAAATACTTAGAGAGGCTGTCAAAGATGAGAATTCAGAAGTCATTAATATTAGTGCGGCAATCGAAGCGGATTTAGTAGAATTTGATGATGAAGAGGAGAAACAAATGTTTCTTGAGGAAATGGGGCTTACCGAGCCGGGAGTAAATCGTGTGATAAAAGCTAGTTATAAATTATTAAACCTACTTACTTTTTTTACGGCTGGTGTAAAAGAAACTCGTGCATGGACTGTACGCAAAGGAGCTAAAGCTCCCGAAGCTGCAGGTCAAATCCACTCGGATTTTGAAAAAGGTTTCATACGTGCTGAAGTCATTAAATACGACGATTATGTTGCCCTTAAATCAGAGGCAGCAGTAAAAGAAGCCGGGAAAATGAGTGTAGAAGGTAAATCCTATGTAGTTCAAGATGGTGATGTGATGCATTTTAGGTTTAATGTGTAGGGGTAGAAAGGGTGCGAGAATGCATTTTTACATTGCTAATAGTTTAAGAGTAATATTCACCAAGAGGTCGAAGACACTTTGGCTCAGGGTGGTGAGATTAGTTGAGCCAATAGGTTATCGACACTTTGGCTCAAGATTATACAAATATCGAGCTAATTCCTGTGTACAGCTGGATTGATCTCTTAGCCAATAGTGGTCTCTTTTGAGCTAAAGGTTTTTAACCTCTTAGCGAATAGCAGATGTATCTGAGCTAATCCCGCTGAACAACTAGACCAATTTCTTAGCAGAATATTGCAAAGCTGTTTCTATTGAATAATATAAAATATCACTAGGAAATCACGCAAATTATATGGTTTAACTGCTAGTATTTAAAGATTTAACTTTTATTTCTTGCATTTTACTCGAATACTTTATATATTTGGCATCTATAATCTCTTTAAAATTCAATTTTTTAATCAAAAGATTTCCTGTCTTCCGGGTAGTCTTTGTTAAAATAACCAACCATGACTTATCTAAAGCTATTCAGAAATGTCTCTGTTTTTCTAATCATATTATCATTTTATTTTATCGGTTTCTCTAGTACTTTTACCGGTGTTGAGTTTACAGCATCGAGAGGAGAAAATATAGGCATTTTAAAATTCGATCAGGATACAATTCCTCCTGATTTTGATATTGATACAGCGCTTACAGTAAAAGTAAAAGCTTATGTTTGCAATGCTGATATTGTTGTACCAAGCATGATAAATTTATCTGATAATAGTGATCCTAATCCAAGATGGTGGGTTACATTTCCTCACGGAAAAATAACAGGTGATGAAAATGATAATGGCTTTGTTGATTCATTGGAAAAATGGGTTGTAAAAGATATTCCTTTGGTGGAATATGAAATTTGTTATCACGCGATTGATATTAGTGGTAATGAAGCATCAAAATGTATTCCGGTACATATAGTTGATTTAACTCCCCCAATAGCTTCTTGTGTTCAATTTCTAAGTATAAGTATTGCTGATGATGGTATTGGGAAAATAAATGCCATTGATTTTGATTCTGGTTCCTTTGATAATTGTCATCCTGTATTTTTTAAAGCGCTAAGAACTTCTTCAAATGGAGATTATGATGGCAAATGTACTAATGCTTTTGAGGATAATAACTCTGCTACGGATGATATTGATGTCTGGTACAATGATTTTGTGAGTTTTTGTTGCGAAGATGTAGATAGTCAAGATGTCTTTGTGACAATGAGAGTTTTTGAAATTGATCCCGGTGTAGGAGGAGTTAATCCTGAGAGGATGAAACCTGAAGGAGATTTGTACGGGCATTTTTCAGAATGTTGGAGTTTCGTACAGGTTACAAACCTTAATCCAATAGTGATTTCTTGTCCAGCAATTACTTTAGCTTGCAATGAAAGTTCAGATCCGCAAATAAATACTAAATTGTTACCCGGATTAAATATCGAATGTGGTATTGACCTTAATTATTCAGATTCTACTTTAATTGATAATCAAGATAAAATAATCAGAACCTGGACTGCTACTTCAAGTTATGAATCGGTAAAATGCGTACAAGAGATAACAATTAATCCAGTCGCGATATTCGACCCTTGTGCAATTGTATTTCCTGAAGATTCTATTTCAGATTGCAGTTTTAGTCTAGAAAATAAGCCTATATGGAATGACTTTGTTTGTACTCCTGTTTCATCGGAATTATTAAGCCAAGATACATTTTTTGATGCCAATGGAATTATATCTCGTATAGAGAGAGAATGGGCAGTAATTGATTCTTCAGTATATAAGCACAATACAGGTGCGGAAGATAATATAGACATTATTATTGGAAATAAATTGGATTGTGAGCAATTGGTGAATGATGGCTATTACAGATATACACAGACACTTATTCCATCATTTGATCCTTGTTCAATTATATTTCCGGCAGATATAGTAGATGGATGCAAAGATTATAGTTTTCAGAAACCCGTATGGGACGAGAGTACTTGTGGTACGGTTACTTTTGAATTAATAGCAGTAGATACAATTAATACTATAGATCTCGAGATATTAAAAAAATGGGTTGTAATAGACCGTAATATCTATAAACAAGGATCAGGAGCTGAAAATAATGTCGATTCGATGATTGGCAATAAATTGGACTGTCAATATCTTGTTGGAGATGGATACTACAGTTATAGTCAACATATCAAATATTCGGTTGATGATACTGCTCCGGATTTTGATGTGGTAGATAGTATAGTTGCAGAAGTAAATGATTTTGATTGTAGTTTGGAAACAAATATACCACTAATTCAATATTTAGAAGATAATTGTGATGATAAGCCCAAATGGTGGGTTACTACAGATTCAGGCATTATTTCAGGTGATATCAATAGTAATGGTTTTGTTGATTCTGATGAAGTATGGGTTTTGCAAACTGATGACAAAGGTATTTTTCCTATCACTTATCATGCTATTGATATTGAAGATAATGAATCTCAAAAACAATCTGTATTAAATATTATTGACAATAGAACCCCAATAGCTCTCTGCGAACGTTTTCATTTAGTAAGCTTGACTGCTATGGGACGCAATCTTTTGGAGGCAATAGATTTGAACGCAGGTTCTTATGATAATTGTAACCCTGTGTTTTTTAAAGTGTCAAGAAATTTAAATAATATAGAGGGAAATGAATCTTGCAATGATCTAAATGGAGACGATAATCCCGCTACTGACAAAATTGATGTTTGGTATGATGATGAAGTTTATTTTTGTTGCCAAGATTTGAATAAAGTGATACCTGTTGTGCTACGTGTTTTTGATAAAGATCCCGGCGATGGACCAGTTGATCCTGAAAGGATGGAGAAAGGTGGTGACTTATATGGTCATTACAATGCATGCCAGACTAAGATAACTGTGGAGTATACTATACCTCCATATATTGATTGCCCTCCGGTAACCGTACATTGTGGTGAAAGTTATAATCCTGATATAAATCCTAAAATTTTACCTTTTGCTGCTAGTGCTTGCGGATATACATTAAGTTATCAAGATAGTTTAATAAATCCTGGGGATTATTCAGGAACATTTACCAGAATATGGACGATCTCGGCAAATGGTTTTAGTGCAAAATGTGAACAATCGGTTACTATTGATACTTCAAGTTATTTTGATCCATGTACGATTATTTTTCCAAAGTCTGATACAATTTATGGATGCAAAGGTGTTTTAGATGATATTCCTTTCTTTTATAATCCCGGTTGTGCGAATGTAACTTATGAGCTACAGAGCGAAGATACTTTATTCGAAACAGGGGATTTATGTATGCAGATAATTAGAGAATGGGCAGTCATTGATTGGGATACCTACCAAGCCGATCCCGATGGAGCTGATTATAACCTTGATTCGATAATTGGCAATAAGTTGGATTGTTCTCATTTAGTAGCAGATGGGTTTTATAGATATACACAAGTTATTTCTATTATTAATTTTGTGCCGCCGGTAATATTTGTCAAAGATACTTGTTTTTCCACTCTTGATTGCTATGCATACGATATAAAAGTGGAAGCGAGTGCGACTTCAGAATGTAGTAATGAAAAAATCAATTGGAAATATATTGTGACCAATTTGGATACTTGGGAAACAGTGCAATACTCTTATAATTATACTCCTGTACCTTTTGGTGGGACTAAGGGAAAACAGTCTAAAGATAATCTTGATAATACAATAGATGCATCTTTATTAATCTTGAATCCGCTTCCAAAAGGGAATTACAGAGTTACATGGACAGCCAGCGATTTATGTGGTAATGAAAATAGCATAAACCATTATTTTACTGTGAATGATAATGTGGCTCCTTCACCTATATTGTTCGACGAAAGCTTTTTGAAAGTTAATAGCAGCAGTTTAACAATAACTGCCAGACAATTTGATAAGGGAGGCTGTCCGGTTGGTTGTATAGCTTCCGTTGATAATTGTTCGAGAAAGGATGAATTGTTTTTTAGTTTCACCGACAAATTGCCTGAAATATGGAAAGATACTACCAAATGGAAGAATCAGTTACTGGAGTATGGAGAATACTATTTTGATCCGAAAACAGGTAAAATAAGTTCTCAACTACAATACCTAAAGTCTTTAGCAGATGCATATGTGCCCGAATTTAATACTACAAAAAGAATCATTTGGCGCGATGGAGAAGTAAATAATATTCCTTCAAAAGTATATGTTTGGGATCAATTTGCGTATAATGATGATTGTAATTATAACAATTTTGATTATGGCAATATTCATATATCACTTGGAATTGAACATCCTGATAATATATTTGGTAAGGTATCGTATATCGGAGATAGTACCGGATTTTCAGGAATGCAGATGAAAGCCTTTAATGGCGGTTTGGAATTGATTGATACCACAGACAACGGAGCTTTTGCTTTTGGAGAACCTGATGGAGAAATATTTATATCTGGAAATAGTAATTCGGATTATTATGAAGGACTTTCAACTAGGGATTTGATTTTATTACATGATTTTTTATTAAAATCAAAATACAATAGTTCGTTGGGGGTTTTAGCGATGGATATAGACAATAGTGGTAAAGTTAATGCTTATGATATATTGACATTGAGGAAAATTTTATTACGCAATACTAATACTTTTGATATTAGCTCTTGGGTCGCAGTTTCCAAGAAATTTATAGACTCAAATTCCAATAAAATCCCTAAACCTATTAATCGCGCATTTATTGATACGGTTATTATGGAAAATGGAGTACCCGATCACAATCCGGATTTTTATGCATTGAAAATGGGAGATGCGGATTTAAGCGCTAATAAAGATTCAAGCCCGATATCAAAACCGGACATAAGTTTTTGGGTAAAAAATAGCTTGATTAAAAAGGATTCAACTATACTAATACCGGTTTTTATTGAAAATGTGGAAGATGTTAGGGGATTTCAATTCACGCTTGAATTGAGTGATGTTGAATTGGATACTATCAAACCGGGTAAAATTGTGTCGCCACAAATATATAATGTGGTTGATAATAAAGCTTTATTTCTATGGACAGATATGGGAGCATCATTTGACAAGGATGAAGTATTGTTTTATTTAAAATTAAAAGCTAAAGCTGATATTTATGTTAAAGACGCTTTGAAATTATCTGGAAGCTTTTTAAGGGCTGAAATTTATACAGGTGAAGACATAGATATTCATGAACTTAAGTTCTTAGTAAAAGGAATTGATGCTACAAATAATATGGACAATGCAAAACTGTTTATCTTGTACCAGAATAAGCCGAATCCGTTTAAAAAACATACTGTGATTGGGTTTAAAGCAAATACTGTATCTGAGTATAAAATGACATTTTACAATTTGACAGGAAAAATAGTTAAAACAATTATTGGCATTTCCAGACAAGGGTATAATAGTATAGATATATCCAATTCGGATATCCACATTAAAGGAGTAATATTCTATAAACTTGAAACAGCCGGTAATATCGCAGTCAAGAAAATGATCAAATTATGATTTTACAAAAAATGAAATACACCTTTTAACATTCATTTTAGTATATTAGATTATATTATTTAGTAAATTTGCATTGAATTGAGATGGTTCATGCATATGTTTGTGTGGTTATTGAATCAAATGATAGTTATGGAAATAG
>JALVAD010000211.1 GCA_027011385.1 Saprospiraceae bacterium
ATTAGTATAAGCTCGGTAGTTATTGTATAAAAGTTGAGATATCAACCGGTAAAGCTTAATAAGTAATTTAGTGACTAAATAGTGCCTGTAAGATAACATATCAAATTTTAAATTGGTTCTAATTTCACCTTTTGATTTTCTTTTGCAAGCGCTAAATAGTTTTAGTTATTTAGAAGTGATTTCATAGTAATTTGTATAAGGGTGATCGTTGTACTAACTGTCACCCTTTCCTTTTCATGACTAAAAATAATAAAAAAACATTAAATAATATAGATTTAAAGTATTGTTTAAGTATATATATCTGTTATTATATTCAACTATAAATTAACGTTCGGGCAACTTCATGTAGTTTCTCCATTATATATTTTATTATTATATTTTGATAAATTGATATTATTAATTACTTTTGTCCTGTTTAATGTAATTCAAACACAGATGGAAGCTATTTATTTACTAATATTTATGGGTGCAGTAGTTGCAGTAGGATTTCTTGTAGCCTTCTTTATTGCAGTAAAAAACGGTCAATTTGATGACTCTACAACACCAGGTATCAGAATGCTTTTCGACACAGAGATAAATAAAGGGAAAAACAACGGAGATAAAAAAAAATAAACTAAATATTATTTTTTTCAAAACTAGAATTTACATTTTTTAACAAAACGCTGAAACTTATGACAAAAATTGATCGATTTTATTATGACAATGACATCGTGCGCAAATTTGCAATTGCATCGATTGTCTTTGGAATCATAGGACTTTTGGTAGGTCTTACAATCGCATTCCAGCTATTTTTACCGGATTGGAATCTGGGAATACCTTGGATGACATACGGTAGATTGAGACCACTTCATACAAATGCTGCTATTTTTGCATTTGTAGGTAACGCAATATTTACCGGAGTCTATTATTCCACACAGAGATTAGTCAAAACACCAATGTGGAGCAAAAAACTAGGTTGCTTCCATTTTTGGACTTGGCAAGCAGTAATATTAGCAGCTGCGATAACATTACCTTTGGGCATTACGAGCTCACATGAATATGCCGAACTAGAATGGCCTATTGACCTTGGTATTGCGATATCTTGGATTGCATTTGGCATCAACTTAATTATGACTTTAGTCAAAAGAAGGGAAAGTCATATTTATGTTGCTATTTGGTTCTATATCTCAACTTGGATTACAATCACTATGCTTCACGTTGGTAACAACCTTGAGATACCAGTTTCTATGATGAAAAGTTATCCTGTTTTTGCCGGGGTGCATGACGCATTAATTCAATGGTGGTATGGACACAATGCCGTTGCATTTTTCTTAACCACACCATATCTTGGATTGATGTATTATTTTGTACCAAAGGCTGCAAACAGACCTGTGTATTCATACAAGTTATCTGTAATACACTTTTGGACATTGATTTTCTTGTATATTTGGGCAGGACCTCACCATTTGCTTTACACATCATTACCTGATTGGGCTCAATCACTGGGTACAGTTATGTCACTTATGCTTATCGCTCCATCTTGGGGAGGTATGCTTAACGGTTTGTTGACATTGAGAGGTGCTTGGGACAAAGTGAGACAAGATCCTGTTTTAAAATTCTTTGTTGTAGCTATTACCGCTTATGGTATGTCAACTTTTGAAGGACCAATGATGTCAATAAAATCTGTAAATGCTATTACTCACTATACTGATTGGACTGTTGCACATGTTCACGTTGGAACTTTGGGTTGGAATGGATTCATGACATTTGGTATGTTCTATTACCTATTTCCCAAAATGTACAAAACTAAACTTTATTCAATAAAACTCGCTGAATGGCATTTTTGGTTAGGAACAATTGGAATTATCTTATGGGTTATTCCAATGTACTGGGCAGGAGTAACAGAACAATTGAGTTGGAAACAATTCTCTCCTGATGGCACATTAGTATATGGAAATTTCCTTGATACTGTTACACAAGTAATCCCAATGTTTATAATTAGAGCAGTGGGTGGAACCTTGTATTATACCGGTTTATTAATGGCAGTATGGAATCTGTGGAAAACAGCAAAACAAGGAAGATTTGTTGCAAATGAGGAAGCAGAAGCACCTGCATTAGAAAGAATACAACATGTAAACAAAGGGCATAGATGGATAGAAAGTAGAATGGGAGCATTTTATTTTTGGGCATTTATAGCAGTTTTCATTGGAGGCATGGTAGAGATTATTCCAACTATATTAGTTAAATCCAATACTCCTACTATTGCTTCTGTAAAGCCATATACTCCTCTTGAATTGGAAGGTAGAGACCTTTATATAAGAGAAGGGTGTGTAGGGTGTCACTCTCAAATGATTAGACCTTTTAGATCTGAAACTGCAAGATATGGACAATATTCAAAAGCAGGAGAGTTTATTTATGACAGACCTTTCCTTTTTGGTTCAAAAAGAACAGGTCCGGATTTGCATAGAATAGGTGGTAAATATCCAAATAAATGGCATTATGATCATATGTTTGATCCGAGAAGTACTTCTCCAGGCTCTATTATGCCTAGATACCCTTGGTTTCAAGAAAATGATATTGATTACAGCACCTTAGAAAGCAAAATCAATGTTCTAAGAATGCTAGGAACACCTTATGCTGATGGATTTGAGAAAAAAGCTGTGGAATTAGCTAAGAAACAAGCTAAAGAAATAACAGCTAACTTAAAAGAAAACGGTATTAAGACTCCCGGTTTGGAAAATAAAGAAATAATTGCTCTTATTGCTTACCTACAAAGATTGGGTACCGATATTGGTAAAGGTGAAACTACTATGAAATAATGATAAGTAGAATAAAATACTTGATAAATTCCGGAGAAGCCGGAATAAATTGGATGGCAATTGGTCCTTTGATTTTTTTCTTTGTGCTGTTGATTACTATTTTTGTAGTCACTGCAATGAGATCTAAAGAAATGGATGCTTATGACGCCAATTTACCATTGGAGGATGGTGAAATTGAGGAGAGTAATTATTAATAAACATTTATTTAATCATTAAAATATTTATCCTATGTGGAAAAAATTAATGCAAATATTAACAAAAACAACTTCTATTGAGAAAGAGGCTGATATAATGTTGGATCATGAGTATGATGGAATCAGAGAGTTGGATAATGTCCTTCCACCCTGGTGGTTGTGGCTTTTTTATATTACTATATTTATTGCCGTTGTTTATTTGGTAAGATATCACGTTATTGGTGACTGGTCATCTGCGAAAGAATACACTGAAGAGATGGCTGTAGCCAAGGCAGATGTGGATGCCTATTTGAAAAAAACAGGTGGCAATATTAATGAGAATACTGCTAAGCTAATGAATGATGAAAAAGCATTGGCTGAAGGCAAAAAGGTTTTTGAGGCTAACTGTGCATCTTGTCACAGGTCTGATGGCGGAGGTATTATCGGTCCAGACCTTACAGATGACAAATGGATACATGGCGGAGATATCAAAAGCGTGTTTAAAACAATCAAACAAGGGGTTCCTGAAAAAGGAATGTTGACTTGGGATGGAAAAATTTCTGCAAAGCAGATTCAAGAAGTCGCCAGTTATATATTGGTAAAACTTAAAGGAACTAATCCACCAACCCCTAAAGTTTACGCAGGAGACCCTAAATAATTTAGATGACTTTCTAAATATGATAAAGACTACGTCCTTTTAGGGTGTAGTCTTTATTTTTTTACTATTTTTAATCGTTATAAATTAGTTAATCATATTAACTCAAAATTATGGAAGATAATAAAGGTAAGGAAGTGAGTTTTAGAGATAGACTCTCTACTGTAGATGATACAGGTAAAAGAAGATGGATATACCCTAAAAAGCCATCAGGTACTTGGTTTAACAGAAGAAGAATAATTGCATATTTTTTGATTGCTGTACTTTTTATATTGCCACTTCTAAAATATGAGAATCAGCCATTATTTTTATTAAATATCTTTGAGAGAAAGTTTATAATTTTTGGGGCGGTATTTACCCCTCAAGATTTCCACCTTTTTGCAATTGGTATGGTTGCTCTGATGATATTCATTGTACTGTTCACTTTTGTATTTGGTCGTTTTTTCTGCGGATGGCTATGTCCCCAAACAATTTTTATGGAGCTTGTATATCGTAGAATTGAATACTTGATTGAGGGTGATGCGGGTGCTCAAAAAAGGTTAAATGAAGCCCCCTGGAGTAATTCCAAAATTTTCAAAAAAGCTTTAAAACATTTGATCTTTCTTATTATAGCTTTTACCGTTGTTAGCTTCGGTTTGTCTTTTATTGTAGGAATAGAACATATTGGTGAAACTTGGGTAAATCCTATGGCAAACTTTACAATGTTTGCAGTAATATTTATTATTTCGATGATGTTTTACTTCATTTTTGCTTTTTTTAGAGAACAAGTATGTACAAATGTCTGTCCTTATGGAAGGATGCAGAGCGTATTGCTAGTCGATGACTCCATAGTTGTGCATTATGATTTTTATAGGGGGGAAAACAGAGCTTCTCAAAAAGAAAGAATTCAAAAAATAAAAGCTGGTGAAGCAAAAGAGGAAGACTTTGGCGATTGTATTGATTGTCACCAATGCGTTGCTGTTTGTCCCACCGGTATAGATATTCGTAATGGCACACAATTGGAATGTATTAACTGTACGGCTTGTATGGATGCTTGTGATATCGTGATGGAAAAAATTCACAAACCAAAAGGTTTGATTAGATATGCTTCTGAAAAATCAATTAAAAATAGAGAACCTTTCAAATTTACTACTAGAGCTAAAGCATATACAGGAGTCTTATTTTTGATTTTAGGGTTACTTACGGTAGTTGCATTAAACAGAGTTAAAGTTGAAGGGATTATTCTTAGAACTCCCGGAATGACTTATCAATATGTTCAAGGTGATTCTACTCATATTGTAAATTTGTACAATTATAAATTAATAAATAAGACATCAGGAGATATTCACAATGTAACTTTTAAAGTAACCAATATAAAAGATGCAGTATTAAAACCAATTCCTGATAAGGTTGATTTGATACCTAAATTTGGTAGAGCTACGGGTAGTATAATCGTTACTATTCCTGTATCTGAAATGGAAGGATACAAAACACCTATTAAGTTTCAGGTTCTGGCAGACGGTAAAATTGTAGATGAGCCCAAAACTAACTTTTTAGGGCCGCATTAATTATTTTGCAATGCATCAACGTAGGAGTAGTGCTTTAGCGAAGTCTGAGACATTCGCTTATCAAGTTTTTTTTGACAGGGCAAAGGTTCTATTGTTCCCAAGTCGCGTGAAGACTGAGAAAAAAAAATCGAATAACTTGTGTGCTATACAATAGTCTTGAAACAGACATAAATAAAAAAAAGGAGAAAGTAAATGATTCTACTTTCTCCTTTTTTTTATAAATTTGTAACTAAAATTTAATTATAATGAAGTTTAAATTTCACTGGGGATGGGCGATTGGTCTTTTTTATACTAGTTTTGTGGTAGCTATGGTTTCTTTTGTCATTTACTCAAAAGGAGTAGATCATTCGCTAGTCAAAGACAATTATTACGACTATGATATCGGTTATGAAAAATTGATTGGACAGAAAAAAAGGAATTCAAGTAAATTAAATCCTCCTGTAAAAATAGCGTTTAAAGATAATACCAAAGTGCTTGAAATAGATTTTCCTAAAAACATAAAGAAAATCTCAGGAGAAGTTTGGCTATATAGAGTAAATAATGAAAAACTAGATAAAAAAATCAAAGTAAAAGTCAATGATAATAATCAACAAATAATACCAATATCGGAAATAGCAAGGGGCAAATGGAAAGTTAATGTAGATTGGGTCGGTGATGATATTAAATATTTGGATGAACAAGATTTTTATTTAAATTAAAAAATATGTATCTTTGGACAGCTTTATTAATGGGACTTATTGGCAGTATGCACTGTGCCGGAATGTGTGGACCAATTGCAATTTCACTTCCTTATCGTGTTGGTATGCAAACCAAGGAAGAAACATTTTTTAAGATACTGGTATATAATCTCGGTCGTATTATAACCTATGCATTTTTCGGCTTATTGTTTGGCATTGTTGGAAAAGGCTTTTTTACGATGGGTATTCAGAAATGGTTTTTAATTACACTTGCCGTTTTACTTATTATAATTGCTATTTTTTCGATTGATGTTGAATCAAAAGCTTTAAAAATACCGGTAATTGGGAAATTTAATAAGAAGGTAAAAGAACTATTGGCTAAATCGCTGAAAAACGCCACTATTAAATCATTTTTATACATAGGAATTCTAAATGGATTTCTACCCTGCGGATTGGTATATATGGCTATCGTCGCAGCTATAGCTACCGGTGGAGTATTGAATTCCGTACTGTATATGATACTTTTCGGTATTGGTACTATGCCTATGATGATGGCATTGGGATATGGTGGACATCTTTTGAGTACCAGATTCAGAACATTTTTAAGAAAGCTTTATCCTGTCTTTATGATTATATTTGCTATCCTATTTTTGATGCGAGCATTTAAAATCAATATGATGCCTGAAGATTTTGATTTTTGGATGAACAAAATGAAAATGATGAAGCATTGAACACACATCATATAATAAAAAATTATTACACAAAGAAACACGGAGAAGACACAAAGAAATAAATCTAATATCTTACCCTATCTCTATCACACCTGTTTCTCCTTGCATGTCTCTTGCACTTAATGTTAAAGTCAATTGATTATTTTCTGCATCGTATTTTTCCTTTATAATAGTGATATTCTTATTGTCGATACTGATTTTATTGGGCTTTGCTATACCTTTGAAAACTATATCTTGAGTTCCATACAATCTTATTTTGGTCTTGTATATATTATTGATTCTTTCAAAGATATATGCATTGTAGGTGCCATTATTATAGATATATGCATCAGGAAAACTATTACCCAAAGTATATTCCAAATCGTATGACTTTTGCTTTAACTGTGGTAAATATATAAAGCCAAAACCGGCATCTTCAAAAAACACTCCGATATTTTTACCATTTAATTTAGCATTGGAAATATGCTCACCTTCTTTCAATTTTATTTTCAAAACCATATTGCCCAGAATATCATTTTGGTATGCATCATCAGGCATCTTAGTATTATCAATTTCGACTTTACCTTCCGTTTTTTCTACTACATTTGCATATTTTTTATACAACCATTGAGAACTAAATTGTTCCGTGTTTTTAGCTATATATCTATCCTCTGATTTTTGTACCATTTTGTAATAATCAACGAAACTTTTAGTAACATCGGGCTGAACAAAATCATCTTGCGCTAGCCAATTTGCCCAATGCGTTTCTATTATATCAGACTTTTGCTCTTCCAACAGAACAGTCGGTAAGGAAGCTAACTTATACCAAGGATTTCCATAATTTATTCTATTTACAACAAGAACACCATTATCAAAACCACCACCATTGTCGCCTTTAGGTGGATTCAATTCCTCTATATATGTAAAAAGAGTATTTACGTATTTCAATCCCTGTTCAGACATTATTTTACCGGTGCTATATTCTTCGCCTGGATTCCAATAATAACCATAAGCGCAGGGAACAAAACTTTCGGGAAATGAATGTCCGTTTTCTTTACTCAATCCATATTGCGCCATAATATCTTTAAAACATTGGATATGTTCTCTCATTGACTTTTCCGACCAGGAATGATCTTCCCAAGTGCTGTACCATTCCGCTCTTTTCATTTTACCATCTACCCAATATTCGTGACCGACACCGTGTAAACCAAACTCCATATACGCAGCTTGATTTTTGACAAAATTCATTATTTCTATTTGATTATCCGAAATATTTTTAGAATTATCCCAATTCTCCCCTTGCCAAGTAGTTGTAGGATAATTTTTCAAGATATTTTCTCTGTCCATTTCCGCCAAAACAAATAAACTCTGGATGCGGGTACCAACTGCTTCACCCACTTCAATAATGGGTTTGTAATTGTTAATATCCATTTTTCTGTCTATACCAATCCTATATGGACTCTGCTTGTCAATACTTCCTGTATTATTGCCGATATTCCATCCCAAATCATCCACGGCAAAAGCAAATGGACGAGGAAAAATAATTCTTCCATTTGATATTGCAGAACTATTTGATCCCATAAGAATTTGTGGAAGTACGGAAATCCCTGCCCCTAATATTGTAGATTTCTTTATGAAATTCCTTCTTGATAATGAGTGTTTCATAATTTTCATTTTTGTAACTACCCAGATAGAATTATTCTAACTGAAAAAAACGCTTTTTTCGTCATATTTCATCAGTCAATCTTATTTACTTTTAACAACAAAAACTTTTTGAAGCTCACCTTAATCGTAGGCTTTGAGCCGTCAATTGTATTATATTTTACATTATTAATATAATCAACAACATTGTATTTTTTATCATTTTCCAAACCTCTCAGCTCAATCTCTCCTTCAAAAGTATCCGCGTAAAATGCATAATATAAATCATTATTTTTTTCAATGACGTGTGTTTCCGGTTTATCAAAACCAATATCATAAAGCTCCCCGAGATAATTTCCTTGGGACAACATCAATTCATTGTATAAGCTAATCCATTTCTTCCATTTTTTCTCTTTTTCAGGGGTTAAAACGTACTTTCCTTCAGCTTTCGGATTATCTTTTGGCCAAGTAAATTTACTACCAAGCACTGCCCCTATCCCAAAAGATGACGCAAAATCCTCCGCCCCATAACTCAACTCAACGTGATCTCCATAATAAGCGGTTTTACCAATAATAGCTTTATATACTTTACCTTTTAGTCGTATCTGCCAACTATTTAACGGATCAGAACTAACGGCTTGATTGATATAAGGCATATTATAAAATGACATACAACATCCACAAGGACAATTTTCGATTACAGCATTGGGTTTTTTGCTTCTCGCTTTATTATAAACATTTTTGTAAAACAATGGCAATTGTTCACAGGCTTGTTCCGGATAATCCAATTTATGGTCAGGATGATGATCGGGAGGTACTGCATTCATATGCTGACCATCCATTTTCAAGCCGTCGAAGCCCCATTTGTCAAAGAATAAATTTAGGGTGGTATCTGTATGAATTTTTGTTTTGTAATATACGGGCGACATATAGTATGCATTCCACCAACTTATTATTCGCGGAATCCATTCATCCGTATAAAGTATAATATCGGGGTTGTCTTTAATCAATTTTGTATCGGGATCAACGGCAAGAGGTGCCCACCAAAGTTTTGCTTTCAATCCGTAAGAATGTATTGTATCTACCAAAGCCTTCATTTGTTTGTCGCCAAGTGGAAATTTGTTTTTATTCACTCCCCATTCTCCTTCTCCTACTTGATAACCATCGTCCAAAACAGCCCATTTGAACCCCAATTCTTTTACTTTTGGCAAAGTACCAATAATCTCATCAAGAGTAAAACCACGTTCATATCCCCAAGCGCACCATATCGGTTCATAAGCTGATTGTTCCGGTTCAACAAATTTTATTCCTTTGGCTTTCATATAGGCAGTATATTCCTTCAAGCTATGAAAGCAGTCACCGGTATGAACCGAAACGAAAGTCTCTAAAGTAGTCAATGTATCTCCTAGATTCAATTCAAGAGGATCTCTGTATTGTTTTTCAATACCAATATTTACTTTCTCGGATTTATATTCTCTTTCTACCGGCAATGAAACTAATTGTGGGTATAGTGTAGTATGCCCGATAGCAATTCCGGCATCCGTCCTCCAAATATCTGTAACAGGGATTCCGCCACCGTAATCAGAATTATTCATCCCCATATAATTGCGCTGATAAAAATCATCTTTTACAGGTAAAATCCAGTCTGCTCTTTCTGATGTAGAACTTCCTTGAAAAGACCATACAACACTATCGGAGGGATTGACAAACATACTGTAATTATGATTTTTCCATTCGGTTATTTTTAATTTTTCATTCGAATGATTGATATAAATCACATTGAAAATGGCAAAATCGGGAAAATCCTTATAAATTCTAATTTTAAGTTGCTTTTCAATGTTAAACTTTGAATTATTTCCCTTAAAAAAGTATTCTTTTCCCGTACCTATACTATCTGTAAAGCTTTTTTCAATACTATTTTTCAAAATAAAGTCAGATACAATCGTTTTTCTAACTTTTATAAATTCGGAGGGTTGAAAATCCGGATTAAATGGAGTTTTACTAACTTTTGAGCTGACTTTGGAATATAATCTATTATTGATTTCTATCTTTAAATTACCGTTATTTATAGTGTAACTTTGGCTAACAGCTTGTGAAGCTGAATAAATAAATGCTAAAAGAAATAAGAATTTGATATTTATCATTTTTTCAATTATTTGATACAATATTAATATTGTTTGATTATTTTATCTATAGATATTTTATTTTCTCTTTGTAATTTTACAAAATATATTCCATCC
>JALVAD010000212.1 GCA_027011385.1 Saprospiraceae bacterium
GTTAATATATGTATTTAGCTTATATTACTCCCATTTTTTCCAATATATCATTTAATTCATCGTCTGAGGTGAATTTGATAGATATTTGTCCTTCACCTTTATTATTTCGTTTTAAATCTACTTTGGATTCAAAAAACATTGAGAGTTGTTTTTTTACAGCTTTTGATTTAGGATCTAGCTCGGAAATGCTTTTTTTATCTTGCTGTTTTGGTTTGGATGAAAGATCTGATATTCTTTTTTCTAAAGCCCGTACGGATAGATTTTTTTCTGTTATTTCTTCAAATAATTTTATTTGCAAAAAATCATCTTCTATACCGACCAAAGCTCTTGCATGTCCCATACTTATCATTTCTTGCTTGATCCCGTTTTGGATTGCCGGAGTCAGTTTTAATATCCGCAAGTAATTAGTAACGGTAGATCTGTTTTTTCCAACTCTTTCTGCCACCTTATTATGAGTAAGTTGGCATTCATCAATAAGTCTTTGGTATGCGAATGCTATTTCTAATGGATTTAAGTCAGACCGTTGGATATTTTCTACCAATGCCATTTCTATCATGGCTTGATCATCTGCAATACGAACATATGCTGGTATCTCTTTAAGTCCGGCCATTCTGGATGCACGTAATCTTCTTTCACCAGAAATAAGCTGAAAACTGTCACCACCAATATTTCTAACAGTTACAGGCTGTATAAGTCCAAGATTCTTAATAGAGTCAGATAGTTCTTGGAGTTCACGATCATTGAATTTTTTTCTTGGCTGAAAAGGGTTATATTCAATACTTTCTATCTTAATTAGCGAAATAGTATTGCTCAATTTTTCAACTACTTCTTTTTTCTCCAAAGAACTTTTCTTCTCAATATCTTTTAGAAGTGATTTCAGTCCTTTTCTTAAATCTTCTTTTTTCGCCATATCTATTTTCTTAATGATTCAAATTGTGCTAAAGCCAAAATTAAAGCTTATCATTGTTTAATACCAGCAATTCGTATGCCAGATTCAAATAGTTTTTTGAACCCGTAGCTGAAGCATCGTATAAAATCACGGGTTTCCCAACCATAGGAGCTTCATTGATTTTTGAATTACGGTTGATTATTGTATCAAAAACATGGTCTGTAACTATTTCACGAACATTTTCCACCACCATTTGAGCCAATCTAAGTCTTTTGTCATACATAGTAATCAATACCCCTTCGATTTCAAGATTTTGATTGTAAGACTCCTGAACTGCTTTAATGGTGTCTTTAAGTTTTCCTAAACCTTCCAGGGAGTAATATTCACTTTGTACAGGGATAATTACCGAATCTGCTGCAACTAGAGAGTTGATGGTAAGGATGCCAAGAGAAGGGAGGCAGTCTATGATAATATAATCATAAGATTCCCTGGCAGGCGAAATATTGTTTCGCATTATAAATTCACGCCTGTCAAAATTTACTAATTCCACTTCTGCACCTACCAAATCAATTGTTGAAGCCAATATATCTAAATTTGGTACTTCCGTCTTAACAATAGCATCAAATATATCCACACCTTGCATCATTACATCATAAAGAGTATATGTGAAATCAACCTCTTTAACACCTAGTCCCGAAGTTGTATTAGATTGAGGATCAGCATCTATAATTAGCACTTTTTTTTCTAAAATACCTAGAGAAGCTGCTAAATTGATAGCTGTTGTTGTTTTTCCTACTCCACCTTTCTGGTTGGTAATTGCAATAATTTTACCCATTAAGCTTAAATTTTTTGCAAAGGTAATCAAAAAACAAAATATCAAATAGTAAAAGTCAAATTAACCCTAATTAATCATTTTATTTCTTTAACAATACTTTCGAATACCCCATCTACTATCGTTGTTTTTATAATCGCATTTTTTGATATGTTTTTGATGCTTTTCAGAACTTTCCCATCGATTGTGGTAACAGAGTACCCCTTTGAAAGTATTCTTATTGGGTCAGAGTAGTTGGCTATTGACTTAATTTCATTTATTTTAGTATATTCTTTTGTAAAAATATTTGAAAACTTATTTTTAATATCATTGTATTTATTGTCAATCTTGTTATTGCATTCTGACATTATTAGTATCGTTTTGGTGGAAATATAATTTGAAATATAGTCCAATTCATTTTTTTGTTTTACAATTGAAAGCTTTACTTTTTCAAAGATGCTTTGGTATAATTGATTAATCTGCATTTCAAAATCCAGATTGTTTTCTACTAAAAAGTCAGCAACAGCCGTAGGTGTTTTTAATGGACTGTGAGTTACCATTTCTATTACATTTTGATCTATATCATGTCCAATGCCTGTGAGAATTGGAATAGGAAATTTAGCTACAATTGCACATATATTGTAATTGTCAAAATAAGATAAATCCATTTTAGAACCACCCCCTCTTATTATTACTACACAATCATATTTACTGAAATCCTCTTTGATAATATTTAAGTTTTTGGTTATATCGCGTTCGACATTGCTACCTTGCATGCTGGAATCAAATAATACAGTTTGGAATTCATATCCGTATGTGTTGTTGTTAAGATGTTCGTAGAAGTCCTGAAGTCCAGCAGCTTTGGCAGAACTTATGATGGCTATATTCTTAATGACAATTGGGAGTGAAGTATTGCGGTTTTTATAGAGAAGCCCTTCTTTTTTTAGTTTTGCAATGGTTTTTTGCCTATTAATCTCCACCATCCCTAGGGTAAAAGAAGGTTCTATATCCAAAATGTTTAATTTTAGTCCATAAACTTCGTGAAATTCAATCTTTGCTTTGAAACGAATTTGTCTGCCGTCTTGCAGTATTGAATCATAAAGTTCTCCTAATTTCTTGCTGATAAAAAGTTGAGATTTATACCAAATTACTCCTTGGGCTTTTGCCGTAATTTGATGTGAGTTTTCATTTTTTTCAATAAATTCCAAATAAACCTGTCCTCTAACTTCCTTTACTTGAGATATCTCTGCATCAATCCAGATACTTTCCTCAAAATTCAAGGAAATTACTTGTTTGATATAATCATGTACTTCTTTTAATTTGTATGCTTCCATATGTTAATAT
>JALVAD010000213.1 GCA_027011385.1 Saprospiraceae bacterium
AACACACACAAAATTGTTTATATATTTAATTGAAACTTCAATTTGATATTTTTAGAAAAATTATTAGTCAAAAATCAATACTTATGAATAATGCGGGTTAAGTTTTTTCCTACAATTTTGTCTGTATTTAATCTCAAAACAATCTAACATTGGTAACTACCCTACATCGCTTATTTACACTTTGAATTAAAAACTATTACAAATTATAAAAAACCATTAAATAAACCGGTTCAAAAGATGAATAATAATACTTTTTATATTACTTTTGTGTGTATCATTATTTCAAAATAATTATTATGGATCAGCTTAAATTTGACAGGAATAAATTAGTAAATCTTTCCTTTTCTTTGACACATGAATTATTGCGAACAAATAGGAGTGGAGCATTTGCTACTACAAGCTTGTTATTTTGCAATACCAGAAAATATCACGGGCTACTCATTTCACAGCAACCTATGATTGACGATGAAATGCATGTCTTAGTTTCAGGTGTAGATCCAACTATAATACAGCATGATGCAGAATTTCATCTTGGCATTCACGAATATCCAAATGGAATTTATTCACCCAAAGGTCATAAATATATCAGAGAAATAAATATCGACAATATACCTGAAATAACTTATAGAGTAGGTGGAGTTATTTTGACAAAAGAGAGTATTTTTGCCGCTAATTCTGATAGAATATTGATAAAATACACAGTAAAAGATTGTAATTCTCCGACTACTATTAGGCTGCAACCATTTTTGGCATTTAGACAGAGACACAAATTGAGTAAGGCTAATAATTTTGTAGATAAAACTTATAAATTATCCCAAAATGGTGTTAATTTCAAAATGTATCAAGGCTATACTCCTGTTCATTTCCAATTTTCAAAAAAAACTGAATATATACATTCTCCCGATTGGTATTACAATGTAAAATATCGAGAAGAAGAACGAAGAGGATATGAATGCCTGGAAGATCTTTATGTTCCGGGATACTTTGAATTTAATCTAAAAAAGGGTGAAAGTATTATATTAGCAGCCGGAACAGATGAAATAAAACCACAAAGTATAAGTAGGTTGTTTAATTCTGAAAAAAAGAAGAGGGTTCAACGCTCAAGTTTTAAAAATAATCTAATCAATGCAGCTGAGCAATTTGTTCAGAAAAAAAATGGAAAGACAGAAATTGTAGCAGGATTCCCTTGGTTTGGAGTATGGGGAAGAGATACTTTTATAGCATTGCCGGGATTATCTACAAGTATTGACAAACCTGAAATAGCAAAAGCAGTTCTTGATACTATGAGCAAAAGGCTTAATGGCTCCCTTTTCCCAAATATTGGTTCTGATAATAATGCTGCTTATAATTCGATAGATGCTCCTCTATGGTATTTTTGGTCTATACAACAATATGTCGCTAAAACCGGAGAATATAAATCAGCATGGAAAAAATATAGCAAAAAAATGTTGGTAATCCTCCAAGGATATAAAAACGGTACAGAATACAATATAAAAATGGAAGAAAATGGTTTAATCCGAGGTGGAATACAAGGCAAAGCTCTTACTTGGATGGATGCCATTGCCGATGGTAAAGCCGTAACACCTAGAATCGGCATGCC
The DNA here is from genome assembly GCA_027011385.1 of Saprospiraceae bacterium. Taxonomy (GTDB): domain Bacteria; phylum Bacteroidota; class Bacteroidia; order Chitinophagales; family Saprospiraceae; genus JADJGA01. The sequence continues at coordinate 1,601 of JALVAD010000213.1, forward strand.
GGTCGAGATAAATGCTCTTTGGTTCAATGCTATCAATTTCTTTATGGAACTTGCGGAAAAAGCTAATGCTAAAATTGATTTAAAAGAATGGAAAGATATTGCCGGCAAAATACCAAGTTCATTTATTGATACTTTTTGGGACGAGAAGAAAGGATATCTTGCTGATTATGTCGACGGAGATTATAAAAATTGGGATATACGCCCCAATATGATTATTGCAGCTTCTCTTCCTTATAGTCCGATTTCAAACAAAATAAAAGCTAGAATAGTAAGAGTAGTAAAAACTGAATTACTTACAACCAGAGGCCTAAGGACTTTATCTCCTAAAAATATTAAATACAAAGGCAAATATGAAGGAGATCAGTCTACTAGAGACAAAGCCTATCATCAAGGGACAGTATGGCCTTGGTTATTCGGGCACTATGCTGAAGCTTATTTAAAAATCAGAAAGAAAGCAGGTATAAAGAAAATACAATGGTATCTGGATGAGTTTGAGAAAACGCTCTTGGAACATGGCATTGGAACAATTTCAGAAATATATGATGGAGATCCACCACATACTCCAAGAGGTACTATTTCTCAGGCTTGGAGCGTATCCGAAATACTTAGAGTTATGGATTTGATTGAATATTATGAAAAAAATGATTAATTATTACATTAAATAGCTTCAATAACTGAAAACAAAATTATGAAAGTATTAATGTTTGGCTGGGAATTTCCACCTCATATCACCGGAGGACTAGGCACAGCTAGTTATGGTCTTGTAAAAGGTCTTCTTAAACACAATATAGATGTGACTTTTGTAGTACCAAAAGCATATGGTGATGAAGACAAGGATATCCGACTAGTTAATGCAAGTGATGTCCCCCTAAATATTTTCGATAAACAATTTGCAGAGTATCAAAAACATTTGAGTTATATTGAGATTAACTCAAAATTGATACCTTACCAAACACCTGAAGAATATTATGACTTAATCAATCAAAAAGAAAGCGGCACAAAAGAAATAGGACAAAATAAGATATATTCAGAAAAATATGAATTCTCAGGTAAATACGGTAGCAATATTATGGAAGAAGTCCGTAGATATGCTATGTTAGCACAGGAAATAGCTAAAAATAATGATTTTGATATAATACATGCCCATGATTGGCTAGCATATGAAGCGGGAATTCAGGCAAAAAAAATCAGTAATGCTCCTTTAGTTGTACATATGCATGCAACTGAATATGATAGATCCGGTGAAAACGTAAATAAAGTTGTTTACGATATAGAAAAAAGAGGTATGGACGCTGCCGATTTGGTAGTTGCTGTTAGTAATCTCACAAGAAATATTGTTATAGATAAATATGGAATCAATCCTGAAAAAGTCGTAGTTCTTCACAATGCTGTTGAACCTATTGATAGTATGGCTTTTGCAGGAGAAAATAAAACAGTAAAAGAAAAAATAGTTACTTTTTTGGGGCGTGTAACATTTCAGAAAGGTCCTGAATATTTTGTTGAAGCTGCTTATAAAGTTCTTCAAAAAGATAAAAATGTCAGATTTGTCATGGCTGGTTCAGGTGATATGCTGAATAAGACCATTAAACGGGTAGCTCAACTTGGAATTGCCAACAGATTTCATTTTACTGGCTTTCTCAAAGGGGAAGATGTCGATAAGATGTTTGCGCTAAGTGATGTCTATGTCATGCCTAGTGTCTCAGAGCCATTTGGTATTTCACCATTGGAAGCGATGCGATCAAATGTTCCTGTGATTATCTCAAAACAATCAGGTGTCTCTGAAATATTGAATTTTGCGTTAAAAGCTGACTTTTGGGATATTGACGCTATGGCTGATTATATTTATGGACTCTTGAAATATGACGGAATTTCAAAAATGTTTAAAAAACACGGCAAGACTGAGGTGGATAACCTGAAATGGGAAAACGCAGCTAAGAAACTTGTAGGATATTACGAAAAATTAGTATAAACAAATAAAAATATAACCAGATGAAATCAATTTGCTTTTACTTCCAAGTACATCAACCATTCAGATTGAGAAAATATAGATTTTTTGATATTGGTAAAGAACATAATTACTATGATGGTTACCAAAATGAATATATCATGAAAAGAGTAGCTGAGAAATGCTATCTACCTATGAATAAATTGCTTTTAGACCTGATTAATGAATACGGCTCACAATTCAAAGTTAGCTTCTCAATATCAGGAACAGCCTTAGATCAATTTGAAATGTACACCCCAGAGGTTTTGGATAGTTTCAAAAATTTGGCAGATACAGGAAATGTAGAATTTCTGGCAGAAACCTACCCACATGCTTTGTCTTCTCTAAAAAGCAAAATGGAATTTTCAAAGCAAGTAAAAGAACATAAAGCAAAAATCAAAAAACAATTTGGATATAATTCCAAGACCTTTAGAAATACTGAATTGATCTACTCTGATGAAATTGGTGAGATGGTCGCCGATTTGGGCTTTAACACAATGCTTACAGAGGGAGCCAAGCACATTTTAGGATGGAAGTCTCCCAATTATGTATATACCAATGCTATAAATCCAAAATTAAAACTGTTGCTTAAAAACTTCAGATTAAGCGATGATATTGCTTTTAGATTTTCTGAAAGATCCTGGGAAGATTGGCCATTGACAACCGATAAATTTGTTAACTGGCTAAATCAAGTAAACGAAGAAGAGCAAGTAATCAATCTATTTATGGACTATGAAACATTTGGAGAACATCAATGGGAAGAAACAGGTATTTTCGATTTTATGAAAGCACTGCCTCAAGCAGTATTTAAGAATAGTGATTACACATTTAACACTCCGGCAGAAGTAACTAAAATGCACCAGCCTATTGCGAAATTGCACGTTCCCTACCCTATTTCATGGGCGGATGAAGAGCGTGACCTTACAGCTTGGCTTGGTAATGAACTTCAAGACGAGGCTTTTGATAAATTGTATCAACTCGAAGGAAAAATAAAAAAATGCAAAGATAAATCCATTCTAACTGACTGGAAATACCTGCAAACAAGCGACCATTTTTACTATATGTGTACTAAATGGTTCTCCGATGGCGATGTACACAAATATTTTAATCCCTACGGTTCTCCATACGATGCATTTATCAATTATATGAATGTATTGTCAGATTTTGAGATTAGAGTTGATGATTGTTAGAATAACTTATAGCCTTTGGGAATTTAGCAAAAGGTGGTTCTGCTGTACTGCAGGTTTTACATTGAAGAGACTAATACTACCATTTTAAACCTTATAGGTTTTGAAAACCTATAAGGTTTGTGAGTGAGCAAATGCGACAACGAATAAAAAGAGATTTTACCCTAACCTTTAGCTCCAACACGAAACCAACACACCCTGAACTCGAAATCCTACCTTCCTCAAACCCAACAAATTCCCTCGGCACGCTTCGCTACTCGGTATCCTTCAGTACGCTGCGCTATTCAAGACGTCCACAATGCTCCAGCTTTCGCTTCGCTCAAGCCTAATTAGCTACTCCACCACAAACTTCTCCGCTCGCCTCTTCCCCTCTCTATCTACAGTCAAGATATACACTCCCGGTTTGTATTTACTTACATCAAGAATATAAGTATGATTAGTTAAGTTGCCACGCCATTTTTGGAGGGTATATCCTGATATATCCGAGATGGTATAGTACGTATCTCCACTTTTGGTTTGGTATATGTATAATCTATCAGAAACAGGATTGGGATATAGTTTTATTTTCAAATCCAAACCAATATTATCAACTTTCGTAGAATCTCCCTCCTGACATCCCGGAACTAAGCATCCATATTTATCGACTTTGAATAACCATGCGTGATAATTGGCTACTGTATCTATGCCTAAATGTCCATCATAGGTCAATTCTCCATAGGCTATATATCCTCCATCGGGAGCATATGTCACATCTTTAATTTTATGCCATATAGTATATATACTTGTGTCATTCACAATACTATACGTTCTCATCCATTTCTTGTCTCCATCTTCTGATACCTTTGTAAGAATACCTACAATCTTAGGAGAATTTCCGGTAGCTTGTATTGAGTCCCATTCAAAGTCATCAATATCCCACTTATAGTTTGCCTGTGAAGTAGCAACTATATACCCATCTCCATCTTGGTCTGCCAGCACATCTCCTAAGTATCCATATCCTGGTCTAAAATTATATTCCAAACCTATGGGACGCTCCCATACCAGATTATAGTCTCTATCTAATTTAACTAGATAATGATGGCTATGTTTATAATATCTATCAAGATAAGTATCATGAAAATATTTACTGAAATTTGTTAAATATACATAGTTACCAGCTTTATCCATCAGCATTTCTAATGGTATAGACCACATCGTATCAGATTGAAATACTTTTTTATAAATCCCTGAAGTATCAGCTTCATATATAAATCCGATAGATTTATATATGCTAAATAGATTTGAAGGGTCAGAATCCCAAGAAAAACCTGATCCAATTAATAACCTCTCTCCATTCCAGATTATATTGCGAGACAAATCATCTCTATTTTCTCTTCTAATTACAAAATTTCTAACTGAATTCGTTTTAATATTAACAATACTTATTTGCGTATCCCAAAAAAAATGAGGATTATTCTCTCTAATTTGTGAAAGCACAGCATAAGTAACTGAATCAATTTTAACAAGACCTTGGACATCGCACCTACTGTAATTAGGGTTTGAACTTTTGATTTTGATTTTTTTTATAACTTCTCCAGAACTTATATCAATTTTTAAAACATATCCTCCTTCGAAAGTCTTTTCCCATATGCCTCCAGTAGAATCCCACTCAGTTACAAAAGATGTAGTAATCAAAAAATTGTTATCAATATATGTGTTTGAGTGTTGTTCATTATTTCCAAGGATATCATAGATAAATTTATCTAAAAGATTTCCGTTCATATCATATTTTGCAATAAATGTGGATAAAAACTTAAATGTGGAAGGGTTAACTCCATAACCATTACAAATAATAGTATCCTCAAATGTAATCACTGAACTAGGGGCAGAAATAAAGTTCATTATTTTCAAGTCTTTATTAAAGGTGGTTTGTGCAGTAATATGCAAATGGTATGAAAACATGATAATAATAAGTATTAGGTTTTTTATAAACTTTTCCTTTTTCATTGTACAATATTTTTAAAAGATGGGACGCAATCATAAGACTACGTCCCAAACTTTAATTATTTAATTATCAATTTTCCTATATGTAATTTCCCTGTAGAGTCTGTAATATTATAAATAAACACCCCAGACAATATATTTTCTAATTTAATTTTCACTTTAGTTGAATCGAAATCTTTATTTTCTACTACTTTACCATCTAAAGACAATATTTTGACGTTTTTTATATGTGTATCAAAACTTACATTCTGTAACTTTATTTCAAATTGACCTTCATTTGGATTTGGAGAAATTTTAATATCGTTGATTTGTTCAACAATCATTTTTCTAGGTGTTTTGAAGTCCTCTGACCTGCCTTCAATCTCTTCCTCATCTTCAAATGTATATCCATAGAAGTATTCCAATATAGATTGTGCTTTAGTTTCTGCAAACATAGTACTGGAATTTGCAATATTTTCAAGCAATTCCACTTCGGTACTATTCAACTCATCTATATACCTGTGATTTTGATAAGCGTTGACAAGCATTTGATCAAGTTCTATGTATTTATTCAAATCATCTAACTCCTCTTGGGACAGTTCTTGAATTGATGAAATCCCCTGAAGATATGAAATCGCTTCACTATAATTGCTTTCACTTATATAACTATCTGCTATTCCTAACTTTGAAGAGTAGTCTCCCCGTTTTTCCATCCACATTCTCAACTTATCATAATCTATTGACATAGTACTATCGGTTGCAAACATTGCACTTTTTTCTCCTTGGGTAATTATATATTCCTTATTTAACTTTACATCTCTAAGTTGGACTAACAATTTAGTCTTGTCCGTAATTTGTTGTGAAGCTAGATTTAAGACTGACTGTTCAGCCATAGAAAAAGGACTATTGTCACCAAATGCAAAATTATAAACTGTTGAGTTCATAAACAAATCAGGATTAGCAGAAAAAATAGAAACTAATTGTTGAGAAGTAAATTGATCAGAATATTGCATTAATACTTCTGCTGATTCTTCTGATAACCAAGGTCCTAAATCGGTCAATATATCTGTGACATCATCAGATGTAGTGGTAGTAACAGTTGTAATTGTTGTAATCACATCATTATTTGGCCCTCCATCTGTCCAATCATCAAATACATCATTAATACTATCTAGTACTGTCTCTATACTATCAAAAACCTCAATCCAATCTGTCGGTCCAATGGGATCACTTGGATCACCAGGTCCACCATTTCCACCGGAATTAAATGGATTGTCCGGACAATTTGCAGCATGAACATTTAATACATGTGGAAAAATCCCAACGTAATTTGTTGGATTTTCCTTAGGTATATCTTCATTATACAAATAATATACAGTATATGGAAGATTCGAGGCTCCAAAATTCATATTTGGAATACTGACATAAGTATTTCCAGAAGATATCATATTACTAAGACTACTACCAAGCCCCCATTGAAACTGATTAATAGCATATTTAGTAAGAATATGATCACCGGTAGTATGTTCCATTTTATTACAGAGGAAAAGCGGTCCATCACGTTCCAGATATGAATTCTTAAAATCTATACCTGTACTGGTAATATCATAGAAGTTGTTATTGTAATACAAAGTATTATTATGCCATCTTTTCCACTTTATTTCTTGCTTAATTCCCGTATTCGAATTACTTATATCATTATTGGAAATATCGAAAATTGAGTAGACATCTTTATCAAAAAATATTCCATTTTCACCATTGTTGTCTAATTTGGATTTTTTGACAGTCAATACATCCTTATTGTATTTTGTATAAATCCCATTAGCATAATTATCATCGATAGTACAATAATTCATATCAAGAGATGTATTTCGATCTCCACACAATTTTGAAATACCATTTTTCCATCCCTTAATTGTAGAGCCGTATAAAGATATATGAGAATTATATATATCAATACCATAGAATTTATCACCTGTAACACTAGCATTATTGAGCACTTTAATACTTCTTAAAGAGGCAGTGGTATTCACAAATTTCAATTGTGAAATATGCTCTGAAAAGTGAGTTGGCCCGTTATAAATAAAGCTTGAAGAACTTATATCAACAGAACCCTGTTCTAAACCTGACAGCTCAATAGCTCTATGATTGTCAGTAAAAAAAGAAGTCCATATTATAATATCTGTTGACTTATTCCTACTGTAAATTGCGGTTTCAGCATTATTTATATTAGTATTCCTTAGCGAAATTTTCGTGTCACTTTGGCCGGTAACATAATCTTTCACCTTTATTCCTCCCCATGTTTCACCAGAGAATGGTCCGGAACAATTGTTTAAGTCATTTGTTACATCAATATTTGTGCTCCAAGAATGAAGATAACTTCCAGGATGTAAAAAAATCTTATGCCCAGGAGTAAAATAAATATTACTATATTTTACTTTAAGAGTTCCACTAAGTACGTGTACATCACCATTAATAATTCTATCATCATCCCATATTGTCAAATCATTAATCTGCACATCATAATTGAACTCTTTAATCTTTGGATTATCTTGAATTACTTCGACCATAAACCATAAATTCATTTTTTTCCTAATTCTTTCTTCTTGACCAGTAGTTATTAATGTTTGACAACCACTATAATAACTCATTATGTTGTGAGCCAAATTCCAATTACCGGAGTTTTCAGGATATTCAATATCTCTATATACATGACCTTTGCTATCGACCTGATTATCAGGGTTTTGAAAAACACAATTCTCATCAACATAAGTTGTATTATTACAGCTGTTATCTGTTCCGGAACCAGTACCATCTTGAAGGTCAGCAGGTGTGTCATAAACACCATCACCATGTGTATAACTATTGTCACCATAATGAAATACTCCATCATTATCTACATATGGTGCATCTTCATAACATCCTCCTGCAAAAGTATGGGTTAAGCCAAGAGCATGTCCAAGTTCGTGTGCAATAGTATAAGGTTTTGCAGATGCAACAAAAGACTTACTAAGAATACCTGAATAACCACCTGCTGCAGCAAAATGAATATAGCAATCAATCCTGTCATTTTGATTTAATGGATAATTAAATCCATCACGAAAAGCTGCCTTTAACATCAATTCGGTATCATGTATTTCATCAATACAATAATTGAAGTAAATACCATGTGGCGAATATATTGATTCTAGTACATCAAAAGTTTCTTCCAACTTTTGATTTGTCAATCCACCTGAGCCATCATCATTTCTAAAAATATGTAAAGCCAGTTTGACGTACATTGGTCCTTCATAAGGATCTGTTCCACTTTCTTGACCTTCTTGACTTTCTTGATTTTCTTCAGAATCAATAACAGTACAGTCAAATTGGGAATATGCGAAATTAATACTTAACATTATCATAAATGCTATTCCTATTAAATTTAAAATTAATTTTTTCATGTCTATTTAATTTTGTAAAGATAATATATTCTTATCTTTATAGTTAAAAAAAATATTCTTTAAGACAATATTTTAAGAAATTTCCACTACCTTTACACTCTCTTCATAAGAGTTTGAGAGTCTATTGATATTCCGGTTCAGCGAAATATTAGGTAATGGACTCTCTTTTTTATTCACCATAGTATTATCAAAGGTGAACAACACCTTTCATAGCATTAAAGCGAATAAATATTATCTTGCCCTACTTACAA